>JBGPYG010000191.1:0-7285 GCA_041493085.1 Pyrinomonadaceae bacterium
CACCGCTTAGGATCCGATTAGAGAGATGCTCACTCTCAGGTCCGCCGTTTGGTCTACCTAACTTCTGCGACAGTTGGTATGCTTGCGAACATGGCTACTCCGGAAAAGGATCAAGACAAATCCGCTCGATTGTTTGCGCGCGCGCTCGAGCTGATGCCGGGAGGCGTCAACTCGCCGGTGCGCGCATTTCGCGCGGTCGGGGGAACGCCGCTATTCATCCAAAGCGCCAGCGGGCCGACAATCACCGATGTCGATGGGCGGATCTATATTGACTATGTCGGCTCCTGGGGCCCGATGATTTTGGGCCACGCAGATGCGGAAATTGTTGCCGCGCTGGCAGCGGTCGCGGCGAGCGGCACAAGTTTCGGCGCGCCAAACGAACTGGAAATCGAACTCGCGGAAGAGATCGTGGATGCAGTGCCTTCGATCGAGATGGTGCGCATGGTCAACAGCGGCACCGAAGCGACGATGTCCGCCATTCGCCTGGCCCGCGGCGTTACGGGTCGCGATAAGCTCGTGAAGTTTGAAGGCTGCTATCACGGGCACGCTGACAGCCTGCTCGTGAAGGCCGGTTCGGGCGTGGCAACTCTTGGGCTGCCCGACAGTCCCGGTGTTCCCGCCTCACTTGCGCAACACACGCTGACGGCTCCCTTCAATGATGCGACAGCGCTCGAAGATGTGTTCAAACAATACCAGGACATCGCGGCGATAATCATCGAACCCGTTGTCGGCAACATGGGTTGTGTGCCACCGCAGCCCGGCTTCCTGGATGCCTTGCGCGATTTAACGACCAAACATGGCGCGCTGCTGATCTTCGATGAAGTGATGACTGGATTTCGCCTTGCTCGCGGCGGCGCGCAGGAACTTTATGGCGTTAGCCCTGACATCACCTGCCTCGGCAAAATAATTGGTGGCGGCTTGCCGGTGGGGGCTTATGGAGGCAGCCGCGAGTTGATGCGCAACATCGCGCCTGTCGGATCTATCTACCAGGCAGGAACGCTCTCCGGCAATCCGCTGGCGATGACGGCTGGACTGCTGACCTTGCGGCGGCTGAAAGACAAAACGATTTACGAGAGACTCGAACGGAGTTCAGCGCGTCTTTGTGAAGGACTGTCAAAGGCGGCTGCGGGCGCCGGCATCAAGACTATTACAAACCGGGTGGGTTCAATGTGGACCAGCTTTTTCACCGACGAGCCGGTCACAAATTGGGCGACGGCGAATAAGAGCAACCGGGAACTCTACGGAAAGTTCTTTCATGCGATGCTGGATGAAGAGGTTTATCTGGCGCCTTCACAGTTTGAGACCGGCTTTGTCAGCGTCGCCCATACCGATGCGATCATCGAGCAAACGATCGAAGCAGCGCGAAAAGCCTTTCAAACGCTTGGGGGAAAAGGGTAACGGGGAAGGGGTAAGACGAAACAAAAAACTCGTTCCCTTTACCCTTTCCCCCTTACCCTTTCCCCAATGTTTTAAAGCGGCAGGTCGATAACAAATCGCGTACCCTTGCCTGGCTCGCTCGCGACGCTAATCGTGCCGTCATGTTGTTCGACGATCTGTTTGACGATGGCCAGTCCCAACCCCGTCCCGCGTTTCTTAGTTGAAAAGAACGGTTCAAAGATTCGTTCGAGCGTCGTCTTGTCCATGCCATTGCCTTGATCGGCAATGGTGACGCGGACGTGATTCCGGGCAACACGACCTTCAGCCGCGCCGCTGCTCGGAACGTTAACCACTTCTGTTGAAATACTGACGGCCGCATTTTTGGGACTCGCATCAATCGCATTCGCAATCACATTAACAAAGACCTGGCTCAACTGGTCCGGGTCCCAATGACCAATCAGTTTCTGACTAACGAGTCTCTTCTCGATCGAAGTTTCCTTCTCGTTGATCTTGTCGGCGGCTAGTTCGAGACTGTGATTAATAAGCTCGTGAAGGTCAACGTTTGATTGCTCAAGCGCTTTTCGTCGCGAGAATTGAGCTACGTCAACTACCAGTTTGCTCAAGTGCTTAATTCCCCGCTCCACCAGCTCAATCGTATTCAAGCCCTCCGCATCGGTGACGCTATCGCGCAGCATGGACACACCCAGCCGGATGCTGCCAAGCGGATTTCTAATTTCGTGCGCCACCTGAGCGGTTGCCTGGCCGACGGCGGCCAGCGACTCTTGCCGTCGCAAACCGCGTTCAGCTGCGGCTGCATCAGTCACATCAACCAGTGTCAGAATTTGCCCGCGCGCGCCATTGATAGCGAGCGGCGACGAATAGACATCGAAGGTCTGTTCCTGTTCACAGTCTTCGCCGGGAGGGCAAGCCCAACGTCCGCGATACGACGCTTTATCCACGCGAGAGCCTGTCGCTGCTTCCAACATCTTCAATGCAGCATCAGACGCGAACTTTTCATAGATTGAAGCGCCAATGGTCGCCCTGGGGAAAATCCGGAAGAAGGCTGCGTTAGCACTACGGATGCGATCGTGCTCATCGATGGCGGCAACTGCGCTCACCATCCCTTCGATCAATTGACTGGTAAAAGCTCGTTCGCGCCTGGCTTCTTCCACGCTCCTCCGCAACTCCCCAAAGCGGCGTTGCAATTCCCATATCGTCCCGGCGGCCACCAGTGCGCCGACTATTAGAGCGATCACAACCCAGGTGCGAATCGATCGCGCGGACTCTTGCTCGACGAGTTCACTCTTGCGAAACACTTCCGTCTGTTCGCTCGATAATTGACTCAGCAAGGTGTTGAGTTCTTTGTCGACAATGTCGAACTTTTGAAAGCCTTCGAGCGAGTAGCGACGAAGATCTTCGGTCACTTCGACATACGAAGAAAGGTCGCCGCGAAACGTGTTCCACGCCGGGTCGCTATTAAATGGTGGTCGTTCAGTCAGTCGCAGCTGTTCGTTTAGTTCACCCCGCGCCGCGTTCAAGCGGAATTCAAAAGGAGGTTTCAGCTCCCGGCGAGCGTCCGCCTCCGCTCGCGCCCGCGCCTCGTTGTCAAGCTTGGTAAGTGTGAGACGTAGCTTGAGCAGCAGGCTCAGTTTCGCAGCGTGCTGTTGCTCAAGGTCCAACACGGCCTGACCGACCTCGTCCATGCGGCGAGCGCTCAAGTAGCCAACCGTCAAAATCAGTATGAGCAAGAAGAGGAAGCCGATAACCAACGGTACGATTGCCGGGGAAATCTCCCGCGTCCAAGCGCTTTTCGCCGGCGGCGTGTGTGTCGAGGCTGAGGCAGTGCTATCCGTTGGCTCCGTCCGATGGTAGACAACTCTGGGCGGCGGGACCTCCTCGCTCCGATGCCGGAGCGGCGTGCGCGACGCTTCGTCGCTACCTGACGGATCGGCTTTGTGAGATTCGCCGGTATTAGGTTCTTCTTTCTCGATCATTTGTTAGTTCTTCCTTAACCGCCAGGACACCAGGGGCGCCAGGGTCCGTTGTAACGCAAACTGTTAGTTTGCGGAGGCTGGGATTCCTCTCAAGCTAAGTGTCGTCCGACCGGCCGCAAACTAACAGTTTGCGTTACACCCTCTAAGGCTTCGCGTCCATCCAGTTGTCGGCAATACCCACATCCACGATCAACGGCACATCCAAACTAACCGCGGATTCCATTTCTCGTTTTAGAACCTGAGCAACGTGCTGAGCCGTATCAGCCGACGCTTCAACCAGCAATTCATCATGTACCTGCATCAGCAATTGTGCCTCGATACCTTCACGTTTGAATTCCTCGTCAACTTTTAGCATGGCGATCTTCACGATGTCGCTTGCCGTGCCCTGAATCGGCATGTTGATAGCTTCGCGCTCAGCCGCTTTGCGAATGTTGGCGTTGCGGTCGCTGATGCCGGGAAGCGGGCGAATGCGCCCGTAGATTGAACGGACGTAGCCATGTTCGCGCGCCCGCAACGGCACCTCTTCCATGTAACGTCGCACGCCCTTGTAAGTGTTGTAGTAGTCTTCAATAACTTTCTTAGCTTCCGGCCGCGAGATGCCAACTCGCTGCGACAAACCCCACGGCTCGATTGCATAAGCGATTGCGAAGTTCACTATCTTTGCGAAGCGGCGCGCCTCCTTTAGTTCTTCATCGGTCCTCGCGCCGAAGACCAGCCGCGCCGTGCGCGCGTGAATGTCTTCGCCGTTTTGAAATGCTTCGAGCATCACGGGGTCTTGCGTAATATGCGCGAGCAGACGCAGCTCGAGCTGGGAGTAATCCGCTGAAATGATCTTGTTTCCCTTTTCAGCGACGAAAGCGCGCCTGATACGGCGGCCCAGCTCGGTGCGAATCGGAATATTCTGCAGATTCGGTTCACTGGAAGAAAGGCGGCCGGTGGCGGCAACCGCTTGATTAAGCAGACAGTGGATTCTGCCGTCCGGCGCAATCTGATGCGGCAGCGCGTCAGTGTAAACGCTTTTGAGTTTATCGAGCTCGCGGTAATCGATGATCAGCCGCGGCAACTCAAACGTCTGGGCCAGCTCTTCGAGCACGGCCTTGCTCGTGGAGATTCGCCCGGTAGAAGTTTTTCTGCCCGACGTCATCTCCAATTCAGAGAGAACTTCGCCGACCTGCTTGGGAGAACCAATGTTGAATTCCCTGCCGGCAACCTCATAGATTTTCACTGTCAACTTTTTCAGTTCCAGGCCGAGGTAGTTTGAAAGGTCGGCGAGCGTGGCGCGATCCACTTTCAAGCCCACGCGCTCCATGCGAAAAAGCAGCGGCGCCAGCGGCAACTCCATCTCCGTGTAGATCGCTTCGAGTTTCTTCTCGAGGATGCGCTGATGCAGAACCTTCGCGGTGCGGGCCGTCAAGTCTGCGACGACCGCCGTTTGCCACTGCGCATCTGACCAGCCGCTTGCCGGCTTATCAATCCGTTCCACGCCGACAGCTTCACGGGCAAGGTCGCTCAGCTCATACTTGCTGCGATTCGGATCAAGCAGGTAGGCAGCCAAAAACGTGTCGTCTTTAACGCCTTCGAGGGTGATGTCGAGTCGGGCCAGAAGCCCAATGGCGCGTTTCAAATCGTGGACAGATTTTTCAATCAAGCCGTTGGACAAAACCTCTCGCAGCGAGGCCAGCACGGCCTCACGTCCCTCAGCAAATTTGTTGAAGTCAATGAAGGCGGACACGCCGGCCGCAGTTGAGAAGGCTATTCCTTCGGCAGCCTCGAAATCCATTGCACACTGCTGGTCAGCCGTCGTCTCGCCCTCTTGTTCCGGTGCGACCGGCGAGGCTGAATCGGCGACCGCAATCCCAACGCTTTCAGCGTCCCACAAACTCTTAATCAAACTATCCAGGGCGGCGCGCGTGTCAATGATCTTATAGGCGAGCTGGTCATCGACCCGTGCAGGCGCGGCCGTGGCACCGTCGGCAAACTCTCTCGTAAGTGCGGAGAACTCGAGCTCCTTGAATAACTCGTAGGCAGCGGCGCGGTCTGGGGGTCTGGCCTTGATCTGGTTAAGGTCTAACTCGACGTCGAGGTCGAGACGGATGCGCGCAAGTTCTCTGGATTGACGAATCAAGTCGGCGTTGTCGCGCAGGGATTCGCGATAGGTTTTGTGCTTAACTTCCTCCCATCGTTTCAACGCCTCCTCGATCGAGCCAAATTGCGTGATGAGTTGCACGGCGCCTTTCGAGCCAATGCCGGGCGCGCCCGGAATGTTGTCGATCGCGTCGCCCATCAGACCCAACAGGTCAACTACCTTGCTGGCCGGCACACCAAACTTTTTCTCAACCCACGCCTCATCGCACCACTCAATCGGAGGCACATACTCCTTGCGCTTCACCACCTGAGAATTTGTGCGCATGCCAACGATGTAAGGATCAGCAACGAGCTGACACATGTCCTTGTCATTGGAAACAATCACTGCCTGCAGCTTTTGTTCGGCGATTTTCTTTGCCAGCGTGCCAATCACGTCATCCGCTTCATATCCCGGCGCATTGATCACTGGAATATTAAAGGCTTCGCAGAGTCGGATAATGTATGGGAGCTGCGAGGCAAGGTCTTCCGGCATGGCCAGTCGGTTGGCTTTGTAATCTGCAAACGTCTCGTGACGAAAAGTTTTCTCCTTCGACTCGAATATTGCTGCAATGTAGTTTGGCTTCTCGTCCTGAAGCAGCTTCCGCAGCATGTTGGTGAAGATGTAGACAGCTTGAGTGACCTGGCCGCGGGAGTTGGCGAGCGGCGCCACGCGATTCGCCATCGGCGCAAAAAATGCGCGAAAGATGTGCGACATCGAATCGATCAGAAAAACCCGTTCGACTGGCTTGTCGTTACCAGTGGAAGCTTGCTTGGTTGGCATTTGTTTCGATGATAGAGAGGCGTTTTCGGAGTGTCAATCAGGCAAAGATCTTCGTCCCGAGGTTCATTCAAGATAATTACTGGGACCGCGGGCGTCTCGCCCGCAATGAGCGCGAAGCGCGAATAGGGCGCCCACCCTTACCTCGATTTCTTGAACCAGGCGCTACTAAAAGGCCAGCAACTTGGTGTCTCACACAGCCGAGCTTTTACCGGATTGTTCTCGATGTATTGAACAGTCTTGCGAAAATGCTCCTGTCGTCTGGGAGGGTTAACGTGTTAAGCGCCTGTCCTGCTTCATGCAAGGAGTTTTGTTCGCGCTTCGCGCTCATTGCGGGCGGGACGCCCGCGGTCCCAGTGGTGCCTTTGAGTTTTGTTACCGGTGGTTGTCGGCTACTGTGGCATTCTCTCCTTTGATTCTCGCAGGTTGTAGCTAGCGCGCAACAGCTCGCCGACAGGAGTTTGATCGATTGCGAGGTTTCCAACGCGGCATAAGCATTGCCCGTTAATTTATGTTATGAAGTTCATCAGTTGTAATCCGCGTGAGGGCTACCGACTTGATTAGGCAAACTACGCTGGGCTCAGCCGCTGAAACTGAAGGCGTGGGACTGCACACTGCCGTGCCGGTGCATCTGCGTCTGGTGCCGGCGCCACCCGACACCGGCTACGTGTTTCGCCGCACGGACCTCGGTGGTTTTGAGATTCCCGCTACGGTCGAATCGGTCGCGCATTGCAGCTATGCCACGACACTGATGCGCACGGGCGTGATGCTCTCAACAGTAGAGCATCTGTTGTCGGCGTTGCGGGGCCTGGGCGTCGACAACGTCTACATTGAAGTCGATAACCTGGAGATTCCGATTCTCGATGGCTCGGCCGAAGTTTTTGCCGAGATGATTGAGAAAGCCGGAATAGTTCGGCAGCCACTCGCGCGGCGGGCGCTGCTGGTGCGCGAGAAGGTATCTTTCGAACAGGGGAACAGGCGCATTAGTGTTGAGCCCGGCGACCACTACGAG
>JBGPYG010000324.1:0-4944 GCA_041493085.1 Pyrinomonadaceae bacterium
ACCTCCCGTGCCCACTGCCGGAGCTTGATTACGCGGATCCTGCGGCGACCTCAATGTCTGCGCCGACATCACCGCACATAAAACCAAAATTGTGAGCGCCGCAATAAGCGCTCTTGTTGCGAGTCTCATCGCAATCCTCCTGCAAAACGAATATAGAAGTTTGTTTTGAATGCCAACGTCGATAGCTGTAAGTTCAATTCTTAGAACCACAATCTAAGTTAGCGCAAGGCCAGTACCAACCAAATGTCTAATGCGCCATTAGCGCGTTGCTAAGAACTTGTAAGACGTCTACGCCACCAAAAAAGTGGGTTTTTCGTCGACGATTACACCGCCCAGCCGCTGGCCCAAGCGGCAAAATTTTTCACACTGGTCTACAGTACAAATCACGCCAGACCATACCTTACCTCTTGGTGGAAATCAAGACTTTTTCCCAATTTAGGCCCAATTTCTTTATGTTTTTTCGGTCACGCGTAAATGCCTCGCATGCGTGTGTCATAGGCCACCCGGTCTATCGCCAACATGTATGCCGCAGTGCGCGTGTCGACGGAATGCGCATTGGCATAACGGCACAGGTCGTTGAAGCTGGCCACCATAGTGTCCTGAAGTCGCTCGTTGACGACATCCTCGCGCCAGAAATATCCCATCCTGTCCTGTACCCATTCAAAATAGGAAACCGTTACGCCTCCGGCATTGGCCAGGATATCCGGGATTACGAAGATTCCTTTCTCATGCAAAACCTGATCCGCGGCAGCGGTCGTGGGACCATTGGCCCCTTCGGCAAGCACTTTACACTTGATGCGATCCGCATTCTGCGAGGTGATTTGGTTCTCGGTAGCGGCCGGAACCAACACGTCACATTCCAACTCCAGCAGCTCGCTGTTTGTTACGCGCTCCACCCCGGGATAATCCTCGAAGGAGCGAGTGGCCTGCAGATGCTTGAGCGCGGCCGGAATGTCAATGCCGTTAGGGTTGTAGATGCCACCATGGACATCGGAAATCGCCACAACTTTATAGCCAGCTTCGTGGAGCAACTGCGCGCCGATTCCGCCAACATTTCCCGATCCCTGCACTACGACTCGCGTCGTTTCCGGGGTCATTCCAAATCTCTTTATTGCCTCATTGATGACAAATAGAATTCCGCGGCCGGTTGCTTCCCGTCGTCCTGATGAGCCACCAAGATCAATGGGCTTTCCGGTGACTACAGCAGTCACTGTATGCCTGGCGTGCATGGAGTAGGTATCCATAATCCAGGCCATCGTCTGCTCGTTAGTATTCATGTCGGGAGCGGGAACATCCTTTTCGGGCCCAATGAAGTCCAGCAGTTCGGAGGCATAACGCCGAGTCATACGCTCAAGCTCGCCGATGGACATCTGTTGCGGGTCGCAGATGATTCCACCCTTGGCGCCTCCAAAAGGGACGTTGACCACGGCGCATTTCCAAGTCATCCACGCTGCCAGGGCTCGTACTTCATCGAGGTTCACGTCCGGCGAATATCGTATGCCGCCCTTGGCTGGCCCGCGGGCAAAGTTATGTTGCACCCGATAACCTTCAAAAACCTGGATCCTGCCCGAGTCCATTCTGGTGGGTATATAGACCTTGAGCTCCCGGTTGGGGACGCGCATCACCGCGTACAAATCCGCGTCAAGATTGAGCAGTTGAGCGGCCCGGTCGAACCGCGACATCATTGACTCGAAAGGGTTCTCTTCTTTTATCTCACGGATGTCGTCTACGTAGGATGTGCTTGGCAAACTAACCATTGGCTATCTCCGAATCTTCAAAGTCGGATCATCAAACCTGCATTAAAACTGTCCACCGGCATCGGGTAGGTGAACTGATAAGTTACAGCGTAAGCAGCCGAGTTCAGATCTTGTCTGGGCCAGGTCTCAAGCATTGCGTCGTTGGTCCAGAACCTCATTCATTGCACCACTACGATAGCCCTGGAGATCCAGCGTCACATACTTAAAGCCTAACTCGCGAAAGCGGCAGGCTAGCTCTTCGATAACCTCTATGCGTAATGCTCGTGTCATCTCAGCGGGCGCAATTTCAAGCCGAACCAGGCTGTCGTGATGCCGTACGCGAAACTCGCGAAACCCCATCGCGCGAAGAATCGCTTCGCCTCGATCCACCGCCGAAAGCCGTTCAATAGTTACTGGAATTCCATAAGCGATCCGCGACGACAGGCAAGGGCTAGCCGGCTTGTCCCAGGTTGGCAAACCAACTCTGCGACTTAACAACCTGACCTCTGCTTTGGTCATTCCGGCTTCGATGAGCGGGCTGCGCACGCCGTGCTTGCCGGTGGCAGCGCGACCAGGTCGATAGTCGGCGAGGTCATCACAGGTCGAGCCGTCGACTATGAACTCGATTTCTCGAATGCGCGCGACTTCTTCAAGCTTCTTGTAGAGTTCATCTTTGCAAAAGTAACAACGTGTAGGACCGTTCGCCGTGTAGTTAGTGTCTTCCAACTCCTCGGTCCGGATCACTTCTCTGTGAAAGCCAAATTGTTTGGCCAGCCGAACAGTTTCTTCCCGTTGGTTCCCCGCCAAACTCGCTGACTCGCCTGTGATGCAAAGCGCCTTCTCACCAAGTTCCGAGTTGGCTATGTACGCGACGTAGGAACTATCGACCCCTCCAGAAAACGCAACAAGAGCAGAACCCATTTCGCGAAAGAGTTGCCGGAGTCTCTCCTCCTTAGCTAACGTAACGTAGTCGTCGTCACCTTGGAGGGCGACATCCGCTTCGATGTTTTCAACCAACGAACTGCTCAAAACTTTTGGCTCTCCTGGGTTAGAGACACGTACACCGCGCGCGTCTCTCATCTAATTGAGTAACGGGATTACGGTCGGCAATGTTATCGCATGCATCAAGACGAGCGCAACCAGCATCTCAGAATTGCATGCTGTGCTTTTGGCAGGGCTAATTTTGGACGCAAGCCGTTTCGCCATGCTAAGATCGGGCTCTCCTCAGATCATTCTTTTCACGCCTGCGTGCGCTTTGTTTTCATGATCAACCGCTTATCACTCTTCATGCCTTCGGCGGGGCGCTCCGCGGTTTTCGCGGCAGCATTGTTGCTGCTGTTCAGCCCCAACATCGTGACGCAGGCACAAACTGAGGACGCTTTTGGCGATGGCGGCGCGGATCCGGTGAAACTATTTGAGCGTGGCCAGAATGCGCACGCCCGCGGCGACCTGCTCAAGGCGCTCGGGTTTTATGAAGAAGCTATCAAGTTTTATGATGAAGCTATCAAGGTGCGGCCGGAGTTTGCCGAGGCCGAATTCCAACGAGGGAACGCGCTGGTATCGCTGGGACGTTTGGCTGAAGCGGAATCAGGCTTTCACCGGGCGATAGAAATTCGCAAGGATTGGGCACTCCCCTATGCGGCCCTCGGCGCTTTGCTGGTTCGACTCAATCGCGATTCCGACGCCGAGCCTGTCTTGCGACAGGCGATCCAGCTCGAGCCGCAGAGTTACCTGGCGCTGCGCATGCTGGCCGACATTCGCCTGCGAACCGGTGACGCGAAGGAAGCGCTCGAGCTCGCGCGACGCGCCACCAACGACAAGGAAGCGCCTGTTTCTACCTGGCTTCTGCGCGCGATGGCGGAACGCGCGACCAGGGACAACGTGGGCGCTTTAGCCAGTTTGGACCGAGTGCTACAGATAGACCCGGTCAACACCTCAGCCCTGATAGAGCGTGCAGAGATTCGCATTGCTACTGGCGACATTGAACAGGCGATAGCGGATCTTAAAGCCGCCGAGCCGTTAATCAAGGGAGAAAAGACGAGCTCCTCGCGACTGGCTGCAGCTTATGATCTCGCGGGCAAAGGTGAAGAGGCGCATCGCATTGCGGAATCCGCCGGCTTAATCAAACCGCAGGAAGGTTCGCCGAAGGGTACCCTCAAGGTAGTAGGTACGCCGGAAGACATAGAAGCAGCGAATAGCGACGATCCGATCGCGGCGCGGAAAGCCCTGGAGACGTTGCTGCAAAAGAATCCAAATAACGCGATGCTCCTCGCGCGCCTTGGCGCTGCGTATCGAACTGCTGATCCAATTCGCTCGCTCGATTACTACCAACGTGCCACTCAGCTTGAGCCCACGAATCCAGACTATGCCACAGGCTACAGTTCAGCGCTGGTCCAGTCTCGACGTTTCGCTGAGGCTGCTGCCGTGCTGCGCAGGGTGATCGCAGCCGATCCAAACAATTCTACCGCCCACGCTAATCTGGCGACCGCACTGTATGAGCTCAAGCAGTTCGCTCCCGCTCTGGACGAATATGAGTGGCTATTAAAGGCAAAACCAGATCTGACAGTGGCCCATTATTTTATTGCCACGGCGCATGATTATCTTGGAGAATACGAGCAAGCGTTGGCGGCGTACGAAAGTTTTCTGGCAAGCGCTGATTCAAAAACGAATCAACTGGAGATCGATAAAGTTAAATTACGACTGCCGTCTCTGCGCCGTCAGATTCAACTGGGTCAAGGCGTGAAGCGCAAGTCTGAACCCCAACGCAGCACTAATCGACCACTCCCCTGAAAAAAAGTCGGATGAGACTTGCAGGAATTCAAGGCAATATGGTTCAAGGCACACACGTCATACTCCTGCTTGCCGCGCTGTATATCTCCGGCCTCGGCGCCCAGGACCCGCGTCCTCAAGAGCAAACGGCGCCACCCCCCTTGAAAATCATCACGCGCCTGGAACGCTCTCAACTCAACGAATCAAAAGATCCGAAAGCTCGCGTAAAAACGACGATCGAGTTGGCTGAATCTCATCTTACGAATGCAGAAAACCAAACTTTGCAACACGAGTACGACATCGCAGCCGCTGAGGCCGGCATGTATTGGGCGCTAGTTGAGGACGCATTGAGTTTCATGAAGACAATGGATCGCGATAACAACAGGAAACGCGATCTTTACAAGCGCCTGGAGTTGTCTCTTCGTGCTCACGGGCCAAG
>JBGPYG010000239.1:0-6396 GCA_041493085.1 Pyrinomonadaceae bacterium
AGGCTTCACTCGACGCTGGGCTACATCAGTCCGATGCAGTTCGAGAATAACTGGCTCGCGGCACAGTTGAAGAAGGCCGCATAATCGACCGGCTAAGAACTACGGAATACAGGGGCAAGCTCAGCTGGGGCCCGCACGCGGCAGGAAATTCTGCTGCGGAAAGCGTTCATGCATGATTCAGACCTCGCTGCCGCCTTCGATCCCAGCGCTCTTGTGGAGAGCGGACTGAATGGTCGGGTCAAGGAGCTAGGTGATGCTATAGCGACGGAAATATCGCGATTGAATTCGGCATATGCGGCCGATCACGGCAAGGATCTATTCAAAGCCACCAACAAGACGGTTCCCGCGCTAGCCAGCTTCGGTAAGCCCGTCAAGGATCTGACGACGTATAAGACCCTGATCAGCAATCTTTACTTCGTATTTCGCGAAAGCGTTGGGCAGCGGTTAGGTGACGAGGTGCCAACCTCGTTTGGCGACGTAAATGTTCTGCGAACTGATCTCCAACACGACACGGACCACGGAGATAAGCCAAAGATTAAGGCGAAGAAGACGCAGGCTGGCTCCACATTCAAGAAGTATTCGGGCGAGACGTCACCTGACGTGCTTGATCCAAGTCGCTTCGTCCTGGTTCAGGCAAATATTCTGTCGGCGCTCGAGTTGGACCTAAAGAACCTCGCACTGCCGAAGCCATGAGGCCCAACAAGCCGTTGCACCCGATCCTCGGGAGCGGCGCTCCGCGCCGCCCTACGTCCGGGTGAACGGCGACGTTGGACACCAACGAGGCATCAGTACTTGCGACTACGGCCTTTACATGAGGTGCATTGATGTGGACGAGGACTGAGGACGGGTCCGTCATTGATGCGGCGGGGAAAGTTATCTTCTTCAGCACTGAACGTTTCGTTAACGACATTTGCTTAGGAGAGTGCTGCTTTATCTGCGGCGTCACGCCAAGGGAACGAGCGTTCAACAACGAGCACATCCTGCCGGAGTGGTTGTTGCGCCGTTACGATCTGTTCGCAAGAACCATCACTCTGCCGAATGAAGGAACCATTCGATACGATCGATACACCGTCCCGTGCTGTGCAGAATGCAACTCACTGATGGGCCGAGTAATTGAAAAGACAATCAGCGATGTTCTGCAGCGCGGTGGCGACGCAGTGAATGATTTTGTTTCAAAGGGCGACCTACTAAAGATTTTTGTTTGGATGGGGCTGATCTATCTAAAAACCCACCTTAAGGATCGGACGCACCGAGTTCACATGGATGCGCGTAAGGGCGCCGAAAAGATCGCAGACGATTATCAGTGGGAGTACCTTCACCATATTCATAGCGTCGTACGCTGTTTTTACACCGAGTGTTTTGTGGAAGTCGAAGCCATTGGATCGTTCCTAAGTATTCCCGTTAAAGCACAGGCATCTTCAGATTGCTTCGATTTTGGCGATCTTTACCTTGCCCAGACGATGTTCCTGCGTCTTGGCGATATCGCGCTGCTGACCGTTTTTAACGACTCCGGTGGCGCCATGAACTATTTCGGGCGAAAGCTCGAAAAAATTACGGGGCCCGTCTTTGAACTACAGTTGCGCGAAATTATGGTTGAGTTGGCATTCCTGAACCTACACCTGAAAGAGCGCCCGACTTTTCATACGGAATGTGATCTTAATAACGAGACGTGTCGGGTGGTTGGGACACGGCCGACCTTGGGCCTTATGAAGATGGATCGTCAAGTGCGCGGCCAGCTTCTGGGCCACGCGATGAGGCACGCGCTGCCGCATATCACGGTTGCCGGCCGATCAAACGATGAAGTATTAGAGGCAATAAAAGCCGGCACGTTCACATTCCTATTCAATGACGAAGGGCAGTTCATCGGGGAGCCATGGAAGCCGACATAGTTGTGGCACCACATTCTTCGGGCGGTGCGGACATTGGTGCCCAACAATCGCTTCCAGCCGACGTGCCCGCCTTACGGCGGTCACGCGGCTGAAGCGGGGCGTTAGGCCAGAAAACATGCCACGGAAAACACGCACAGTGAACGAACTGCGAGAGGCATCGAATCACCTCCATTACGAAGTCTGGATGCTTTCGTCACTAGCGAACGGTATCGCGTCGGGTATTCCGGGGCAGGGCCCAATTGCCAACGCACTGCTTGAGTCCTTTGTAATTCACGTCCGGGCCATTATGGACTTCTTGTACGCTGATTGCCCGCAAGCAGACGATGTCATAGCCGAAGACTTTTTTGATAACTCCGAACAGTGGACAAAAATTCGACCCGCGCTATCTCAGACGCTTTCTCAAGCGAAACGCCGTGCAGGAAAGGAAGTTGCACATTTGACTTATGCGCGCTTAGACGTAACCCCAGAGACAAAATCATGGCCGTTTGTTCAAATAACCAACGAGGTGTCCACTGTAATCAACGCTTTTTTTCAGAACGTACCGAAAGACAAACTGGGTTCTCAGTGGAAAACGAACAAGGCCTAACACGCGCTTCGAGGCGGACGCGCGCAACGACAGCGCGCGCCGCTCAAGCGCAACGTTCGGCGTCAAAGGGGGAGAACTAATGTACACGAGCGCCTATTCAATCGCCCAGCTTGCCGGCGATCTCAAAGAGATATGCGCGCGAACGAAGGACGAACGGAAAATATTGAGCCGAGCCCGCCCGCTCGCCCGCCGTGCCGCACTGGCGAGAGACTCATGGCTCAAGCCGCACATGTATGAGGCCGACCCGGAACAGGGCTTCGGCGTCCATCTGCTGCACGAAGAGCCGGACCACACGCTGGCGATTTTTGCTGTCAGTTGGCTACCCGGTCGGGGCACTCCGCCTCACGACCACGGCACCTGGGCACTGGTGGCCGGTGTGGACGGACCGGAAATGAATAAATTCTTCGAGCGCCTCGACGACCAAACCCGCCCGGGGCATGCGGAGCTGAAGAAGATCGGCGAGAAGGTATTCGGCGTGGGAGAGGTCGTCGCGATGCCGACCGGCGGAATCCACATCGTGTGGAACGAGACCGACAAGGTAACGTTGTCGCTGCACATCTATGGCAAGCACATCAATTTCACGGGACGATCGCAGTTCGACGCGGAAAAACAAACCGAAAGCCCTTTCGTCCTCAAATTGGCATAGGGCATCACGGCTCATGTGCACGTTGCCGCGAACAATAGAGCTTCACGCCGAACCAGCCCTTGCAGCGGACGCGCCACAAGCGGCGCGCCGCTGAAGGCAACGTTAGCCGTCTGAGGATTCTCATGCGCGTTGTCTACTCCGGCGGAACCATCTGTAGCTTTCAAACGCTGCAGCGACTGGTGCTCCTCGCTGACGAGATTGCCTTCATGGATCGCCCGTCGGTGTTCTTCGGCAACTTCGGCACCGTCGGACGCGACTCCGAATTCAGACGGTTTCAACTATCTGATACGCCTGTTAAGTTCTCTGTGCATGCGCCTCCCTCCGGGCCGGCGGCTCAGCTGTACAAGAGCTATGTCGAAGCCGATTTACGGAACCCACAGTTCATTCGTACAGTCATTGATGGACTGAAAAACGATGAAATCTTCCGCGGCCGTCTAATCGCTCCGGCTGCAAACTATGGTTGGGGCACGGGTCAGCAGGTTGTTGAGGCGCTACTTCAGGATCCGACACTGTATGAGGGCGAGTACGGCCTGGCGAGCGATCCGAAACTCCTATTCGTGCCTGACACATCTGAAGGTCGAAGGCAGACCCTCAGCGCGCTCCTACTCGAGGCGTCTATCCATGCCACCAATGCGCTCATCACCGCCGAAGAAGCCGGCCTCAGCCCCGTATCAGACGATCCGTACTTCTGCCAGTTGCTCGCTATGCGAACGTCCCAGAACAAATATGTGTCGCAGCCTGCGCCTCTGGCGTCAATGCTCGGATTGGCCGTTGCGAAATCTGTTTTCCCGGACGAGTCCCTTTCGCACTTAAACATGGAGGACCTATTCGCATTCAGGCGATCTGCAAGAGACTCCTATGCCGCCTGGGCCGCCGAGCTTGATCGACTATCGATCAAGCTGCTTGACGTGCCACCTGAGAAGCTGCACGTGGAAGCTGCGAAGATCATCGTCTCGGAGGTGCGCCCAAAAATGCTGCAGCTCCGTCGCGAGATGATCGGTGCGCGAGACAAGCTCTTCGGCGATTTATTCAAAGCGGTATCCAAGTGGGAAGTGCCGACGCTCTCACTCGCATACGTTGCTGGGCTAAGTGTCCCGGCCGCCACCGCAGCGTTCGCAAGTGCTCTGGCGCCGGCGGTGCCAGTGGTAGTGGATTATTTTGTTCAACGTAGAGCGCTGGTTCGTAATAATTCGCTGGCCTATCTCGTTGGAATCACAAAGACCATCGACGATGAACGCGCATAGCCGGCAGTCGGCTAACCATCCAGCCAACGCGGACGCGCGCGCGAGCGCCGTGCCACGCTTAGGTTCGTGGGCGCGCGCCGGTTGCTGGAAACGTTAGAGCGCACTATCCGGTTGCAAGCATTCTGGCTATAATATGGCCAGAATGCGATTCGAGATCCTCCTGGCCCCCGAAGCCGTCGGAGACCTGCGCAGATTGAGGGCCGGCGAACGGACAGCGGTGAGGGAAGCCCTCGAAACCCATTTGAGGCACGAACCAGCCAAGACTGGCCGTAGCCGAATCAAGCGCTTGCGGGGCATAGCGCGCCCGCAGTACAGGCTTCGTGTCGAGGAGGTCCGTGTGTTCTACGATGTTTCGGGTTCGACCGTCGAGGTACTGGCGATCGTGCCCAAACCGGAGGTTGAGTCATGGTTAGCGCGGTTCGGAATTCCAAAATGAAGGAAGTGCCTCTTTCCGAGGTCAAGGACGACTTGTCTCGCTTTCTTAGGGAAGCAGAGACACGGGACGTCGTCATCACACGCCACGGCAAACCGGCCGGCGTACTGATCGGGTTCAAGTCGGAGGACGACTGGTTCGACTACCGACTCGAACACGATCCACGGTTTTTGCAGCGCATCGAGCAGGCTCGCGCTAGCTTCCGTGCGGGCCGGGGCGTCAAGCTCGAAGACGTCAAATAGCGGTGCGCTCTAACAAACCAGTCAACGCGGACGCGCGCGCGAGCACCGTGCTATGCATGTGTTTCCCGGCGCGCGCTGGTTACTGGGAACGTTCGGCGTCACGATAACGGTCGGGTTCGATATGAGGCGCGCCGAGATCTCCGGCTGAAAGCCCGCTATGCAAAGGAGGACCAAAGATGAAAACGTTGCTTGCTGCTCTCGCCTTCGCCACGTCCTTAGGAAGCATCTCGACTGCCTCGGCGCAGGTTTACCCGGCGCGCCCGGTCACGATGGTCGTGCCGTTTTCGGCAGGCGGGCCGACGGATACGCTGGGGCGGATCTTGGCGCAGCGCATGGGCAACGCGCTCGCGCAGACGGTGGTGGTGGAGAACACGACCGGCGCGGGAGGCAGCATCGGCGTCGGCCGGGTGGCGCGGGCGGCGCCCGACGGGTATACCGTGGGGATCGGCCATTGGAGCACGCATGTCGTGAACGGCGTCATCTACAATTTGCCTTACGACCTTATCCGCGACTTCGAGCCGGTGGCGATGATCGCGAGCAATCCGCAGCTCGTCGTCTCGAAGAACGCCGTTCCGGCGAAGGATCTCAAGGATCTGATCGCGTGGGTCAAGGCGAACGAGAGCAAGGTATCGCCGGGGACCGGCGGGGTCGGCACCGCGTCGCACGTGAGCGCGGTGTACTTCCAGAACATCACGGGCACCCGGCTGCAATTCATTCACTATCGCGGCGCGGCGCCGGCCATGCAGGACCTGCTGGCGGGGCACATCGACCTGATGTTCGACCAGGCCGCGAACTCGCTGCCGCAAGTGCGTGCCGGCAAGATCAGGGCCTACGCCGTCACGCAGAAGACGCGCCTCGCCGCGGCGCCGGAAATTCCCACGGTGGACGAAGCGGGCCTGCCCGGCTTCCACATCGCCGTATGGCACGGCATCTGGGTGCCGCGTGGCGCCTCGAAGGAGATCGTCGCGAAGCTCAACGCCGCGATCGTGGAATCGCTGGCCGATCCGGCGTTACGGCAGCGGTACGGCGATCTCGGACAGGAAATCCCGCCGCGCGAGCAGCAGACGCCCGAGGCGCTCGGTGCCTATCACAGGGCCGAGATCGAGAAATGGTGGCCGCTCCTCAAGGCAGCCGGGATCAGGGCGGAGTAGTGTGGCTGACGCCGAACCAACCCTTGCAGCGGACGCGCCTCAAGCGGCACGCCGCTGAAGGGCGACGTTCGGTGGCACATTGGCAAAACGGAGTTTGAAATGGGCAGACTGTTCACGACACTCGCAGTGTTCGCTGTCTTGATGGCTCCCTCGATCCAGAGCGCGCAGGCGCAACGCATCGGGATCACTGCAGATCCGCTACACA
>JBGPYG010000188.1:0-7359 GCA_041493085.1 Pyrinomonadaceae bacterium
CAAAGATTTCTACGGGTCTTCAAACGCTCAGTTGACCGTCATTGGTGATTTTGACGACAAAGAGATTGCCAAACTGGCGGCGGATCTGTTTGGCAAATGGAAGAGTCCGAAGCCGTTCGTGCGGGTGCCGAGCGTCTACAAAGACGTCGCGGCCACCAACCAGTCGTTCCCGACGCCAGACAAGGCCAATGCCTTCTTCCTCGCCGGCTTTAATCTGAAGATACGCGACGACAACCCTGATTACCCGGCATTGTTGCTTGGGAATTACATGCTCGGTGGCGGCTTCCTGAATTCGCGCCTTGCCGCGCGCATTCGGCAAAAAGAGGGATTGAGTTACGGCGTTGGCGCTGGAATCAACATCAGCGCGTTCGACGAATACGGACGATTTACAGCGTTTGCGATCTACGCGCCGCAAAACGTCGAGAAGCTAGAAGCTGCGTTCAAGGAAGAGATCGCGCGGATGTTGAAGGATGGCTTTACTGCCGAGGAGGTAGAGGCTGCCAAGTCCGGCTACTTGCAATCGCGTCAGGTAAGTCGCGCGCAGGACAACGAGCTAGCGAGCCGGTTGAATAACTACCTCTTCCTCGGGCGAACACTTCAGTTTGACGCTGACCTCGACGCCAAGCTCAAGGCGCTCACGCCCGAGCAAATCGTCGCCGCAATGCGCCGGTATATCGACCCCTCGAAAATAACGATTATCAAGGCTGGAGACTTTGCCAAGAATACACCGAGCCAGTAGGCAGTGGGCAGTGAGCAGTGAGCAGTGGGCAGTGGGCAGTGGGCAGTGGGCAGTGGGCAGGTTCGATGCGGATTCTTTGCCTGCCGTCTATTGCGTTCGGCTTTCTGCTTATTGCCTTTTTCTTTCTGCCTTCTGCTTACTGCTTACTGCTCACCGCCCACTGCTCACTGCCCACTGCCCACTGCCCACTGCCCACTGCCTCCTGCTTCACTTGCCCGTATAGTCCTCGACTTTGAATCTCTTCTTGAGCAGTTCCAAGGGTCCTTTTGTCAAATCAAAGTTGGTGCCCGCAATGACTCGCTTGCCCTCATCGGTAGTTACCCAATCAACAACCTGCGGCGCGTTAGTCCTTAAATAAGCAGCATCGGTTTTATCGAGCGGCTTGCCGTCTTTGCGGGAAAAAATCCAAACATACGTGTACTGACCCTTGCGCACGTAATCCAGATCCGCCTCAAAACCGGTCTTGGGTGAGGGGGCGGGCGACGGCTGCGCGTCGGCGGGGGCATTTGAAGAAGCGGTATTTGTATTGTTGCTGCTGCACGCGGTCAGCAGAACTCCGGCCACAAGGAGCGCCAGGACAATCAGGCGGGGAGTAAGAAGTCTGCGTAGCATCATATGGGCAAATATTAAACTACTGAGTCTCCGTTTGGAATCAGGAGTGATGCGGTTCCTTGAGAGTCTCGCTGCATAATCGGTCGCCGTTATTGCTGGGAGCGCGGGCGTCTCGCCCGCAATGAGCGCCGCAGCCGCGAACAGCAGCATAGACTGCCACAGAAATTGAGTGAACGCGGCCTGAGCGTGCTGACGCACGCTATGCGGGCAAGACCCGCGCTCCCAGCAAAAAGTTGCGCAAGATCAATTAACAACCAGCTGGATTACGGCCTGTTGTCCTGCTGCGGCTCCGGCTGGGGCTCGTCGTCCCCGCCGTCATTGGTTTTGGACTCTTCAGGTTCCGGTTCAGCTTTTTGATCGCGTATGTGGAGGACTGTACAGTCGCGGTCTTCGTAGACGATGTCAAACCAGCCACTCGCTTTGGCATTGTCAAAGAAGTCGTCGTGCGAATTATCGGTGAACACGTAACGTGCGCCGAAGCGATCGCGAATCAGGGGGCCGGGATCCTCTTCCTCCCCAAGCGTGATGCGATCGTAAAGTTTCGAGAGCGCTTCATCTCTGTCGTAGAGATAGGTTGGATCGAGACCTGATACGTAGCTGTGGGAGGGATCGTAATAAAACAACCGGGGAAAGTCGTCCCAGTCTGTGCTGAAGATTATCTGGCCGGGCGCCAGGTTGGCGCGCATCCACTCAGATCCGGCGCGGTAATAGTCGTGCGGCTCGCTGGAAGCAATGTCTCTCATCGTCGCTCGAAGATTAAGAAAAAGAACGAACCCCAGCGAGACTGCCACAACCGCGAGAGCGATCGTTCGCCAAAGTGCTTTCAGATCTGCCTCGACGGCGGATTTGGTCGAACTCGCCCGGTCCAGGAAAGGCTGTAGTTCGTCCAACACATCGGTGGACAGTCGAGTCAACGTCGAGCGAGAGCCCTGCAACCAGGGCTGGAGCGCGAAGGCAGAAAAGATCACAGCGAAGGGTGGCCAATATTCAGCGATTCGTTTCCAACGCGCCGTCATGATCATGAGCGCTGTCGCAAAAATCAGGAAGAACAGTGAATGATGAGCGCGCTTGCGGTCTGAGGGATCAAAGGCCAGGTAACCCACCACCATTGCCGCACAGGCGACAACGGAGTTACCAAGAAACTCCCACGAGTCGTAGGGATACCACTCTTTCCCGACACTAGTAGAGAAATCCGTAGCCGTTATCTTGGTTTTCAGGTGTTCATAGAAAAGGTGCAGGTTGGTAGGGAAGTAGGGATTAATGACCAACCCGGCTGCTGTTGCCAGTAAGACCCAGGCGATTGGTCGCCATTCAAAGCGATGTTCGGTCCAGCCAATAACCGCTGTCCAAATAAAAGCGGCCAGGATTAGCAACACAAACATGTCGTAGGTTAGGGCAAAGATGAAACCAAGCGGGAGAAGCGGCCAATATTTTTTTGTAAACAGCAGATGAATTCCGATGACCAGATAAATTATGGCGAATGGCGGCGCTTTGGCCATGTTGAGCCGGTAGAGAAATGGCGCCGAACAGGCGAGCAACGCCAGCAACCAAACTAGCGAGTAGCGAATTCGATAGCGCACCAACAGCCAGTAGCAGGAGAAGACCGCCACACTCGCGAAGATAGTAGCCGAGATTTTTGCGCCCAGCCGGAGATCTCCAAACCAGGTGAAAGGCATCTGGAAAAAGTGGAAAAGAAGATGATGATCTACAAAGTGTTTCGGATCGAGAGTGGTTAGGGGTAGCCAGGTAAACGGTGGTGGAAAGCTTCGGTTGCGTAACGACTCCCAAAGCATGCGGCTCCACTTGATGTGATAGTAACCATCAAAGTCTCCGCAACAGATTGCCGAAGTTGAGAATTGCAGTTGCCAGAAGATCAGGCCAATGGCGACCGCGCCGGCGCATAGTTGAACTGCGCGTAATGCAGATTCAGATTGAAGACCTACAGGAAGATGCGGCGAAATTTTCATCTACCGCCCAACTGCTTCATGACAAGGGAAACTTAATCTCACAGTTGTTCGATAAGCTCAAGGAAGGCGCGCGGGTCAATTGGCTTAGTCACATGCTCATTAAACCCGGCGGTCAGCGACCGATTGCGATCGCCAAACATTGAATAGCCGGTGACCGCTACCATCGGCACAGTCTCGTAACCCGGCAGCGATCTTAATACTTCAGCGAGTTGGTAGCCATTCATTTGGGGCATGCCGATATCGGAGATGATTACATCGAAATGATGCTCGCGCGCCAGAGCAATTGCCTCCTGAGCGCTCGAAGCTGTCGATACGTCATATCCGGCATGCGTCAGCAACGCCGAAAGCATCTCCGTAACATCGGAGATGTCGTCTACAACCAGAGCCCAGCGGCCTTTTTCAGTTTCTCTGGTTGACGATTGCATGAAGGGTGAATTCGACGCGGACTGCTGGCCCCCAGAGGGCAGAAATTGACTCGAGAATTGCATAGGACTCCAGGAATTTGAAGAGGCAGTTGAGAGAAAGTTTGACTCTATCATCTGACCTTCCGCAGCGAGTAATCTCAAACGCTCTGACCGCGAGCGTGGGGGGACTTAATGTAGCCGATAGAAGAATTCCTGTCCAGGCATTCTATATAAGACGTTTACGCCTTCCTGTAGATACAGGCGTGTCGCGACCTGTCTCAACTGCCAATCACCCTTGCCCGATTCTGTGTTAGCTTCTTCAGCGATGTATCCTGCCGGCAATCTCTTCATACCCGTAGCACACGGCCAGCTTGAGGCAATCCTCAAGGATCCGCGCGGTGGCTCGCCATTGGGAGTTGCGCTGGTGCTTCATCCGCATCCGCTGGGTGGTGGCACGATGCACAACAAGGTGGTTTTTCGCGCTGCAGCGGCTCTCAACGACGCGGGATTGACTACGCTGCGCATAAACTTTCGTGGCGTGGGACAAAGCACCGGCGAGCATGACGAAGGACAAGGTGAACTCGAAGATGTTCGCGCCGGTTTAAGTTATCTTGCGGAAACTTATCCCGGAAAGCCCATCACGCACTGTGGCTTCTCGTTTGGCGCTCGGGTCGGGTTGGAAGTTGGCATGTTAGACGACCGGGTTCGTAATCTGATTAGCATCGGGACACCCGTAGACAAGTATGACTTTGGTTTTCTCGAGACATGCAGCAAGCCGATTCTTTTTGTTCATGGCGAGCGGGATGAATTTGGCAGCGTTCCGCGACTGCAGGATTTGGTGGACACAATCAAACAACACAACTTGGCTGTTGAACTGCAGATCATCAAAGACTCAGGCCATTTCTTCGCAGGCCACCTCGACGAGTTGAAGCAGGCAATAACAGACTGGACAAGGCGGCAGTTAAAGACTTAGGTTCATGACATGGCTGGCTACAGATTGATCGTTCTCGCTTTGTTTGTTGCCTTCGCGCCGGCGAGCATCCTGGCGCAAAAGATTTCAAAAGAAACGATTCTTTCTGAAGGCAAGAAGCGAACTTACTACCTTTACGTTCCGAAGAGCGTCACGTCGTCGTCACCTGTGCCGCTGGTTGTACTGCTGCATGGTTCAAATCATGTCGGTCTCTCACTCGCCGAGAAGTGGAATAACCTGGCGGAAAAGGAAGGTGTCATTATTGTTGCGCCCGACTCCGCAGATTCCTCCCACTGGTCGATTCCCGGCGACGGGCCCGCGTTTTTGCACGAGCTGGTGGAGTCGATAAAAACGAAGTATCCGATCAACGCGAAGAAGATCTATCTCTTTGGCCATTCGGGAGGCGCGGTCTTTGCGCTGTTGATGTCACTCTACGAGTCGGAATACTTCGCGGCCACCGCCATCCACGCCGGCGCTCTTGATGCCGAGACGGCTGGCTTGATCGACCTGGCCAAAAGAAAAACGCCGATTCAAATCCAGGTGGGCACTATTGACGAATTCTTTCCGCTTACCTCCGTAAGAGCGACTCGCGATCTTCTCAATGCACGCGGTTTCTCTGTGCAACTCATAGAAATTCCTCAGCACAACCATTGGTACTACGATCTGGCGCCAATAATTAACCAGGCGGCCTGGAACTTTCTGAAAACTCAGGAACTGTCAGCCGAGCCGCGTTTTGAAGAATACAAATTCAGAACGGAAGGGAAAAGATCTAAGGAAGCTAGCGAGCAATACAATCGCGGACTGGCGCGCCACCAGGCGGGAGATATAGCCGGAGCCATCGCCGCCTACACGCGCGCGATCGAACTCGATCAAAAGTACGCGGACGCCTACAACAACCGCGGCGTTGCTTACCTGACTCAGAAAGACTACGCAGCGGCAGTTGCGGACTTCACCCACAGCCTGGAGATTTCACCTTCCGATGCCGCCTATAATAATCGGGGCAACATCTACTTCTCCCAGAAGAAAACTGAGGAAGCAATCGCGGATTTTACCGCGGGCATAAACCTCAAGGCGTCCGCGGAAGGCTATGCGAACCGAGGCATTGCTTATCAACAAACCAACCGCGACGCACTCGCGCTGGCCGACTTTGAACATGCGATTGAGTTGAAGCCGAAGTTTGGTCGCGCTTATTTGCTGCGCGGCTTGATGCTCCTGAAGAGTGGCCAGGATGCCGCAGCGCAGAAGGATTTCGACAAAGGCTTTCAGCTCGACGCGAGTCTGCATGCGGAATTTGATCCGATGATTAAGCAACTACGCCCGAACCAGTGACCGGAGACCATGCGGCGGCTTTCTGCCTCTCATCTTTTTTCTGGATTGATGGAAATGAATTTCGCCGCCGGCTTCTTGTCGCGCAGCCGCAGTTTGATGAATGTATAGGCCACGGCAACCACAACTGCGAGGACAAAACCTCCCAGTAGCTTCTTGCCGAGGTCATTGAAATCAGAGGAAGTATCGTCTTGCAGGAGACTGATCGAGAGCAAGGTGAGATGATAGAGCGCAAGTGTCGTAGGCATGGCTTCGGAGACCTTTCAGATACAAGGTTTGAGCAACGTTTGACGGGGCCAGCCGCGAACTTAGACACCCGCGCCGCCGGGTTTGTTCCGCCACTAAGTACGCTTTAAGGGACGCAGTCGAAGTAACTCGATTCAACGCTGCGCATGGGACCCGGTCGCTACCGCTCCCGGTTCTGATTTGGAATCACTTTTATTAACCAGGAAAATGCAGATGAACACTTACCGCGATCCGGCCATACGAATTACGCTTCTGCCACGCGATACAAATTCCGCGGGCACCATCTTCGGCGGTGTAATCCTCAGTTACATTGACATGGCTGGAGCCATCGAAGCCCACCGGCGCACTCGGATGGAGCGATTCGTAACCGTCGCCATGCGTGAAGTTATCTTTCACAAGCCGGTGTTTGTCGGCGACCTGGTGAGTTTCTACGCCGAGACAGTGAGCATAGGAAATACTTCAATCACGATTCGTGTGATTGTCGAAACGGAAAGAGTCGGTTCATCAGTGGAGCAGGTGCGCGTGACGGAAGCGGAAGTTGTCTACGTCGCTGTTGATGAGAACCGACAGAAGACGAGGATTAAGAAAAGTGATGAGTTATGAGTAATGAGTGATGAAAGACCATTCACGCCATGGAGAAGGTCGTGTTCGTAATGAAGAATGGGGTGGTTGATAGGTTTAAGCAGAAGCAACGGCTAGGAATGGATTCACAACCTTGACCCCGTCATAATCCTGTCCGTGATTGAGGTCTTCGCTATAGAGAATATCGCAGCCAAGCCGTCGTGCCGCGACAATGATGGCGGCATCCCAATAGGAAAGACGATACCGAACTGTTAGGGCTACAGCTTCTAGAACCAGATCCCGATTGACCGGCAAAACGGGAAAGGGACTTAGCGCTTCTAGAATCAGCACTGCTTCATCGTGCGTGATCTTGAGCCGCCCTTTACGCACCGCTGCATAGTAAAACTCCTGCATTACCTGCGCCGAGAAACCAATATCGGATTGCGCCAGCACTTGCCGGGCGATAGCCTTCTTCGCCTGGTCCTCATTGGCTCCTGATCCAGCGTAGAGCAGGACGTTAGTATCGATGAAGTA
>JBGPYG010000315.1:0-5171 GCA_041493085.1 Pyrinomonadaceae bacterium
GAAAGAATGAGCAACCCTAACGACCATAATGAAATTGAGCGCACCTTAACGGCTGAAATAGAACTCTACTACGATCTTCATCTGCCAGCGGTCCAGCCCGCGCCCTTGCTGATCGCCTTACACGGTTATGGCGCAAACAAAAGACAGATGATGCGCGAGGCGCTCGCGCTGGCCCCTGATGGTTTCGCCATCGCGTCGTTACAGGGTTTTCATCAGCACATGAAGGAACCGAAAGAGCCGGGCGGACCCTTGCGCTTCGGCTTTGGCTGGCTGACGAACTTTCATCCGGAAGACTCCGTTGCGATTCATCATCAGGCGATGCTCGACTTAGTTCAGACACTAACGAACGAGGGCGTAGTCGATCCCAGGCGCATATTCCTGCTCGGCTTTTCGCAAACGTGTGCGCTTAATTATCGTTTCGCTTTCACACATCCGAAACTTCTGCGCGGTGTTATTGGAATCTGTGGAGGCATACCTGGGGATTGGGAGACGAGCGAAAACTACCAGCCAACCCAGGCTGCAGTGCTGCATCTCGCCGGAACGCGGGATGAGTATTATCCGCCGTCACGTGTTGCGGACTATGAAGAACAACTGCGAATGCGCGCTCAGAGCGTCGAATTCAAGAGCTACGATGCCGCCCATGAAATAGTGCCTTCGATGCGTGAAGATGTGAGCGCCTGGTTGAAGGCGCATGCTGCATGAGCAGGCCGCCTCTAACTGACAAGTTTAGCCGGCAGGCAGTATTAGCGATCTGCCTGATGCTAATCTTTGGCGTCAGTTGTCAGCGGCAGCATCTGAGGGGCGGACCAGCGGCCGCCATACCGCCGTCATCGGTTGCGAAGCCGTTGCCGCCAAACGCCTCGCCGCAACTCAAACAATTCGTCGCAGCAGCGATTGAGCAGAGCAAGGTTACTACTGGTTACGATCCTTCCTACGTCAAGATCGACTATCCCAACGGCGATGTTTCCAGTGATACCGGCGTCTGCTCTGACGTTGTGGTGCGCGCTTTTCGCAAGGCGGGCATCGATCTGCAGAAGGAAGTTCACGAAGACATGACGCGGGCGTGGTCTGAGTATCCCAGGAAATGGGGAGCCCGCGGGACGGATAGCAATATTGATCACCGCCGCGTCTTGAATCTCACGACCTGGTTCGATCGTCAGGGCAAGTCTCTGCCCGTCACTACTGATCGAGCCGACTATCTACCCGGTGACGTGGTGGCCTGGGAACTCAGCGATGGCGTCGAGCATATCGGCATCGTTACCAACCTCTCGTCGGAACCAGACAAGCACTACCTGATTGTGCACAACATTGGCGCGGGCGCCAGAGTGGAAGATGTGTTGCTGACGTGGAAGATTATCGGGCACTATCGGTATTTCTAAACGCGCGCTTAATCAGAACCGGGAGCGGTAGCGACCGGGTGCGTACTTCCAGTGCGTCAAGTGTGGGGACTCTTAAATCAGAACCGGGAGCGGTAGCGACCGGGTGACACATTCACGCGGCCTTCTGTCACATGATCATTAAGAACGAACGCCAAAGGCAACTTAAATACTATACCCGGTCGCTACCGCTCCCGGTTCTGATTTAAACAACTGAACTGCTTGTCCAGAAGTACTGACTGCCTTTATAGTCGTCGCCGCCAGGCAGCATCAGAACGCCAATCGTGCTATAGGACAAACAAGAACCATGTTGCGTAACTCGCTTTCAGCCGCACTCCTGGTTGCGATCATTCCGCTATTAGTACTAGCCCAAAGTTCAGCAACACCAAACAAACGCGAAGCGAAGATCATCGCAGCTGTCCGAGCCGTGCTCGATGCGCAACGCGACAGTTGGAATCGCAGCGACGTTGAAAGCTACATGGACGGATACGCGCGCTCTGAAGACACGGTGTTCGTTTCCGGCGATAGCGTCACTCGGGGTTGGCAAACCGTGCTCGACCGTTACAAGAAGAACTACAACTCGGCGGAAAAGATGGGTATGCTGACCTTTTCTGATCTGGAAATCACTCCAATGGCAAACGACATTGCGATCGTTCTGGGTCGTTGGCATTTGCAACGCGCGAAGGATGAGCCGCATGGAAGATTCACGCTGATTCTGCATCGCACAAAGCAAGGCTGGAAGATCGTTCACGATCACACGTCATCGGCTTAAAGACTTTCACTATCTCCATCTTGACTGCTGATATACAACCTCCGCCTCCCTCCCTCGCTGAGCTCGAGCGAGAGGTTGAGCAGCGCAGCGCTGTCTTCAAAAAAGAGCTCGGTCTCTTCGATCTCGTTCTGACGCAAATTGTTTTCGTAGTAGGAACGATCTGGGTGGGCTGGGCGGCCAAGCTCGGCGATCACCAGATGGTGTTTTGGCTGCTCGCTATCCTCACTTTTTATCTGCCGCTGGCCGCAGTCGTCATCTTTCTCAACCGCCTGATGCCATTGGAAGGCGGAGTCTATCAATGGGCCAAGCTGGCTTTCAACGACTTCGTTGCCTTCATGCTGGCGTGGAACCTCTGGATCTTTGGCATCCTGGTGATGTCTGGCATCGGACTGATCATTAAGAAAAACATTGCTTACGCTATCGGACCACGCGCCGACTGGATGCACGAAAACAAGTGGATGACTACGTTGATCTGCACTCTGCTAATGGTCACAATGATCGCGGCATCGAGACGAGGTTTAGCGTTGGGAAAGTGGGTCCAGAATTTCGGTGGCGCGCTATTGCTGTTGACCTTCGCGACTCTGATCCTGCTGCCGTTCATTACCGCCGGCCGGGGCACGCTCGCTAACTACCACCCGTTTTCGACCAGCTTTCCGGAATTGAGTACGTACAACATAAACGTCTTCAGCAAACTTGCTGTCGGTGCACTTTCCGGTTTTGAATACATCGCCATTCTCGCCGGTGAATGTCGCGCGCCTGCGCGCAATATCAGTCGCTCAGTTATGATCTCTGCTCCGATCATCGCCCTGATGTTCATTCTGGGCACGGGCTCAGTGCTGGCCTTTGTCTCTCCGGACAAAGTGGATTTAATTGGTCCGATTCCGCAAGTGCTCAGCCTTGGTTTCAGTTCGTTTGGCTGGGTATCGCTGCTCGTCTCGTTCACTATTTTTGGCGTAGCGGCGAGACAAATCGCTTTGATGAGCATTTATTTTGCCGGCAACACGCGTT
Source organism: Pyrinomonadaceae bacterium (assembly GCA_041493085.1). GTDB lineage: Bacteria > Acidobacteriota > Blastocatellia > Pyrinomonadales > Pyrinomonadaceae > PSRF01. The sequence goes on from JBGPYG010000315.1 coordinate 3,157, forward strand.
TGCCGATGGTGGCAGGCTGGGACAATCTGCTGCCTGCATGGTTCGCGCGTTTGCACCGACGTCATCGAACACCGGTGAATTCGATACTATTTGTGGGTTTGATAACCTTGCTATTCAGCCTCGCGAGTTTGGTTGGCGTAAAGGAACAGGAGGCGTTTCAGTTACAGGACAATGCCGCCACAACTTTTTATGCCTTGATCTATATGGTGCTCTTCGCAATTCCGCTGGTGGCGATAAGAAAGTTCGGTGTCAAGGCTCCGCTCTGGCTCAAGGTTGCCGCGGTTTCGGGCTTCCTGGTGTCCGTCGTCGCAGGCTATTTCACCCTCGTTCCCATTACTCATGTCGACAGCCCTCGGCTGTTTGCAGTAAAGATAATTGCGGTTGTGGTCGGCACCAACGCGATTGGAGTGGTGCTTTACCAGCTTCGCAAGCCGACTAAGAACACTGCTTCAACTCAATAACACTGGCCTTCAGAGCAATCCTGTGATAAATCCTGCGGCGTAAAATGCATTTGGATTCCTAACCCCCCAAGAAGGAGCCTGAAATGAATAACATAAACTTCGGACGTGTGGTGCTTGGTGGTCTACTTGCCGGACTGCTAATGAATGTCGGCGAGTTCTTGCTGAACGGCGTCGTGCTGGCGAGTCAGATGAAGGTCTTCAATGCTCAGCACGGTTTCACGGACCCCGGGAACAATTTCCTTATCGTCGCTGTCGTGCTGACTTTTGTCCTGGGCATCGTGGTGGTCCTGGGCTATGCCTGCATCAGGCCTCGCTTTGGACCGGGTGTAAAGACAGCGATCATCGCCAGCCTCTTTGCGTGGTTCGGCATATACTTCTACAACGGGATCTTTTTCGCCATGCTTTTTGGTATTCCAACTGGCACTTGTGTAATGGTTACGGTCTGGGGTTTGGTGGAATATGCCATCGCAACCGTAGCCGGCGCCTGGTTGTACAAAGAAGCCTGAGGCGGCGCGAGATAAGGTGCAAGGGGGGTCGCAGTTGGCAAGTTCATTCGCCGTCATTAACTGCTCACAACTCGTCACTCTTGCCGGGCCAGCTCGTCCGCGAGTTGGTCCGGAGCTGCGCGAGCTGTCGATTGTCGCGGACGGCGTGATGCTCGTGTTTGGCGAGCGAATCGCGATGACCGGATCGCGCGACGAAATCGAGCAGCTAGTCGAAACCAGGGGCGCCGATTGCGAAATCATTGACGCCGGCGGTCGGGTTGTGCTGCCGGGCTTTGTCGATGCGCACACGCATCCGGTTTTTGCGGGCACGCGAGCCGGTGAGTTTGAGGAGCGAGCCCGAGGGACGACTTACCAGGAGATTGCGGCGCGCGGCGGTGGCATTCAAGCGACGGTGCGTGCGACCAGAGAAGCGACGCTCGATGAACTGGTCAGCGCGGGCAAGCGCTACGCTGAATGGTTCCTGCGCACGGGCACGACTACAGTCGAAGCCAAGTCCGGCTACGGCCTGACGCTGGAAGACGAGCTCAAGATTCTGCGCGCCATCAAACGCCTCGCTGAGGAAACACCACTTCGCTACGTTCCCACTTTTCTTGGCGCTCACGATATTCCTCCGGAATACAAATCGCGTCGTGAACAATATGTGTCGTTGATAGTAGAAGAGATGTTGCCGCGCGTGGTTGAGGAGAAACTCGCGGAATACTGCGACGTCTTCTGCGAAGAAAAGGTCTTCACTAACGACGAGTCCTGGAAGATTCTTTCGGCAGCGCGTTGCCACGGACTGGGGCTGCGAATACATGCAGACCAGCTTTCACTTTCAGGCGGCGCGAAATTGGCAGCCGAACTTCGTACTACAACCGCCGATCACCTGGAGCATACAGACGCGGCGGGAATAGCAGCGCTCCGGTCCGCGGGGGTGCAGCCAGTGCTCCTGCCCGGATCGGTTTATGCGCTTGGTTCGAATCGTTATCCGGCGGCGCGCGAGATGATCGACGCCGGTCTGGCGGTGGTGCTCGCTACGGACTTCAATCCCGGCTCTTCGCCGACGCCC
>JBGPYG010000389.1:0-3669 GCA_041493085.1 Pyrinomonadaceae bacterium
AAGCTTGGCTTGCTGGTTGGGAAACGAACGTGGGGCGGGTTGGTTCATACCGCCGACACGCCACCGTTTATTGACGGCGGCTCAATGATCGCGCCGCGCGGCGGCTTCTTCAACCGCGACGGCCATTGGGCCGTGGAAAACGAAGGCGTCGCACCCGACATCGACGTCGAGAACTGGCCCAGGGACGTGATCGCCGGCCACGATCCGCAACTCGAACGCGCCACCGCGGAAGCCATGCGCCTGCTGAGAGAGCGCCCCGTGGATCGCGCGGTTAAAGAACCGCCGCCACCGACCTGGGGCAAGCGACCATAAGCGACGACAAAGCCAATCGAAATGGTAAGCAAATGGAGGGGTGACAAATGAGTGATACAAAACATCCTGTTCGCTTTCCTGGAGAGAGTGAAACTTACCGGTCCAGGCGCGATGAGTTGCTTGATGCAGAGATTGAGTTGCGGCGGAATTTAGAGTCAGTGGCCGCGAAGCGCCGCAGCCTACCGCTTGGCGGCCAGGTGCCCAGGGATTACGCCTTCGATGAAGCCGGCGACGAGGGTGCCACGGCGGCGCGAAAGGTCACCCTTACAGAGTTGTTCGCTGCAGGCAAAGACACGCTGATCATCTACAGCTTCATGTACGGGCCACAGATGGCCCAGCCGTGTGTCATGTGTACCTCGATCCTCGACGCCCTTGACGGAGAAGCTCCGCACGTCGTACAGCGCGTGAACCTGGCCGTGGTCGCGAAGTCGCCGATCGGGCGCATTATGGAGTTTGCAAAGCCAAGAGGCTGGCGAAACTTGCGGCTGCTATCGTCGGCAGATTGTAGCTACAACCAGGACTATCACGCCGAGTCGGCGGCAGGCGATCAGTTACCGGCCCTCAATGTCTTCGTGCGGCGCGCCGGCGCGATTCACCACTTCTATAATACGGAACTGCTGTACGCTCCCTGTGACCCAGGCCAGGATGGACGCCACGTGGATCTGATATGGCCACTATGGAACTTGTTTGACTTCACGCCGGATGGTCGCGGTGAGCAGTGGTATCCTCGGCTCACGTATTGAACCTAAAGGAAGCGCGCGATCCCCACTCAAAAGCGTGAGACTCTGAAGAAGGGCGTGGCACGCACTCATTTATCCTTATTCAGTTTGCGAAACTTCTGCGTAACCAAATCTCGACGCAGCGGACTGAGATGACGAATGAACAGTATGCCGTCGCAGTGGTCGGTCTCATGCAGGAAGCAACGCGCTGCAAGCCCGCTGGCTTCTTTTTCAAAAGTTTTCCCCTGAGTGTCCTGCGCTCGCAGGACAGCCGTGGCGGGTCGTTTGAGTTCAGCGGGAACCTTGGCAACCGAGAGGCAGCCTTCCTCACCGCTTTGTTCGCCGTCGGCGGAAAGGATTTCAGGATTCGCTGCCACAAGCTTCACTCCTTCACAGTCCATCACGAAGAGGCGAAGCGGCACACCGATCTGCTGCGCGGCTAACCCGACGCCTGCCGCGTCGTACATCGTCTCGAACATATCCTGCACCAGCGCTTCCAACGCGGCGTCGAAATTCACCACCGGCTCACCGGGGGTCAAAAGCACGGCCGCTGGATAGTCAACTATCGGTCTTACTGCCATAACGAATTTTAGTTTAAGACTCCGTTTGCGGAAAAAGAAATAGAGCACTCCGAGACTGAAATGCTGCTACGGGCCCGAAGCTACGTAAGGCGAGGCGAAGTTGCCTCCCGTATTGGCGTGGTTCACGGTTTGGACCGCGGCAGTCAATGCAAACAGCGTCAACAGAACGCAGACTGATAGCCGAAAAGAAAACTCGGTAAGAAAGCTGGAGCAGGACGGAATCATGATTCTTTCTCACATTCCCGGCAGAGTGAGCTGCGACTTCAGCCAACGATGCGGGCGGCATTGTGGCACTCTTGGCGCTAATCTCGGTGCAATCGGCACCCGTCCCGTTATTGCAGCAAACCATAATTGACCCGAACGTTATTATAGGCTAAGGTCGTTTTTTGGAATAAGGTTTCCGGTAATGTTAGGTGCCTAAAACAAGGCACCCCGCTGACGATGAATTTAGAGAAACTCAGGCAGAGCGGCGCTGGCAGACTGGTTAAGGTGCCACAAGGCTATTGGGCCTTCGTACCAAATCCCTTGCCACCTACGATCGATTTCTCTCCTCAGCTAGTCAACGCGCTATCCGAAGCAGACCGCACCTTGGGGGCATTGGAAGGGATGGGTCGCACACTCCCAAACCCGACGCTGCTGGTGATGCCGTACGCGCGACGAGAAGCGGTTCTGAGTTCGCGCATTGAAGGTACTCAAGCTTCCCTGTCCGACCTCTTTTTGTTCGAAGCTGCGAAAGTTAAGTCGGAAGATTCTGATGTCAAAGAAGTAGCCAATTATGTCCAGGCAATGAATCACGGACTAAAGCGGTTGCATGATCTGCCATTGAGCTTACGGCTCGTGCGGGAAATGCATGCCAAGCTACTGGAAGGCGTTCGCGGTCAGGAACAGACTCCGGGAGAATTTCGCCGGAGCCAAAACTGGGTAGGTCCCGCAGGAACTCCGCTTGATCAGGCCGTCTACGTGCCGCCGCCGCCCTCAGAACTGCGCGCTGTCTTAGGCGATTGGGAGAAATACCTTCACGAACGCGAATCCTTTCCACCTCTAATTCAGTGTGCATTAATGCACAGCCAATTCGAGTCGATCCATCCGTTCCTGGACGGTAATGGTCGTGTTGGCAGATTATTGATCACGCTGTTCCTTTGCGAGCGCGGCCATCTTTCTCAGCCCTTGCTCTATTTGAGTGGCTTTCTCGAAGCACACCGCAGCGAGTATTACGAACGGCTGCAAAAGATCAGAGAAGAGGGCGACTGGATTGGCTGGGTTGATTTCTTTTTGCGCGGTGTGGCCGAGCAGGCGCGGGATGCTTTGGATTGTGCCGAGCGGATTCTAACCCTCAAGGAACGCTATCGTGATCGCTTGCAGACCAAACGCGCCACTGGAACAGTGCTGGCATTGCTCGATGGCCTCTTCCTAAATCCCTACGTGACCGTCGCCGGCGCAGCCAAGCATCTGAGTGTGACTTTCGCAACTGCACAATCGGTCATCAACAAACTCGAAGACTTGAAAATCGTCCGCGAAGTCACCGGCTCAAAACGCAATCGCGTTTACTGCGCGGAAGAGTTGTTGCGTACGATCGAGAACCACCCGAAGAAAAACTGACCGTACGTGTCGAGTTACACACCAACTAATTCTTCTTCTGGTTCGCGCAGGAATTCAAACGGCTCGATGATCTTGCCGGCGATCGCGGAGGCGGCAACGACGTAGGGTGAGGCGAGGTAGAGTTTGCCGGGGCCACTGCGGCCAGGGAAGTTTCTGTTTTGCGCGCTGACGGTCACGGTCTCGGCAGATGGCGACGCGCCGGGGCCGGCGTTGATGCAAGCGCCACAACTGGGATCGATCAACTCGGCCCCGACACGTTCAAATATTTCGATGTACCCACGCTCGCGCGCGTACTGTTTGATCTTTTGCGAGCCAAACTGAAGATAGAGATGAACGCCCGGCGCGACGCGCTTCCCCTGTGCGAGCGCGTTCTGCAAAACTTCGGCATACATGTCCATGTCGGCCATCTTGCCGCCCGTGCACGAGCCGCCGTAAGCCGCATCGATGCGCACTTCTTC
>JBGPYG010000343.1:0-4536 GCA_041493085.1 Pyrinomonadaceae bacterium
CCCTTCCTGATGGAGGAAGTGTTTAGTGCAAAAGTTAAGTGAGAATGCTGACGGCGGATAGATCGTAGTGGCAAGCTAACTGGAAGGGCACCTCAGTCAGGTGCCTTTTCTTTTTCCGGCGGCTCGGGGAAGTTTCATTTCCGGGCTTCAATGATAAACTGTCCGCCCTGTTACCAGGCCAAAGAGTTGTAAGTCGTACTCATTCCAAAGTTCAGGAGAAAGAGAATGCTTCTTTGCAAACGCATCGTCGGCTTCAGTCTGTTTGTCCTTCTCGTGGCGCGGGGCGCAACGTTCAGCTTCGCGCAGGAGCCTTCAGCCACACCGTCGCCGAGCCCACAAGAGACTCCAGCGCCGACAAGCGATAACACGACCCCGAAAACGCCTTTCGAGGAAGCATTTCAGAAGCTTGAATGGCGCAGCATCGGACCGGCAAACATGGGCGGACGAACAGCCGACGTTGAAGGCATTTCAGGAAACCCAAACATCGTCTATGTCGCAACTGGTTCCGGCGGATTATGGAAAACTGTGAATGCCGGCGTGACCTGGAAACCAATCTTCGAACGACAGGGAACTATCTCAATCGGGGACATCGCGCTCGCGCCCAGCAATCCGGATGTGGTTTGGGTAGGCACAGGCGAGTCAAACGTGCGGAACAGTGTTTCGTTTGGCGATGGTGTTTACAAGTCGACTGACGGTGGCAAGAACTGGCAACACATGGGGCTGAACGACACGGAGCACGTTTCGGCTATCGTGATTCATCCGCAGAACCCGGACATCGTTTACGTCGGCGGGCTCGGGCACGCCTTTGCCCCTAATGACGAGCGCGGCGTGTTCATGACTACCGACGGCGGCAAGACCTGGACGAAGACGCTCTATATCGACAAGGAACACGGTGTTTCTGATCTGGAAATGGATCCCAGCAATCCAAACATTCTTTACGCCGGCATGTGGAGTTTTGAGCGCAAGCCCTGGACGCATCGCAGCGGTAGTGAGAAAGGCGGCGTGTTTAAATCGATCGATGGCGGTCGCACCTGGAACAAGTTGACCAACGGCTTGCCGAAGTTACTTGGCAGAATCGGCGTGCGCGTGGCGCCGAGTAATCCGAATGTCGTTTATGCAATTGTCGAGTCGAAGGACGGCACGCTCTATCGTTCGGACGATCGTGGTGACACGTTCAAGCAGGTTTCGAAACAAACCAACATCGTGTCGCGCGGCTTCTACTACACGCGCGTGCGAATCGATCCGAACAACGAGAACCATGTTTATGCAGTAGCGTCGACGCTGTTTGAGTCGATCGATGGCGGCAAGTCGTTTCGCTCGATAACCGGGAAGACCCACATCGACTATCACGCCTTCTGGCTGGACGCGAAAAATCCGAAACGCATGTGGGTGGGAGAGGACGGCGGCGTTGCTGTTTCCTATGACGGCGGCGAGAACTGGGAACCTGTCTACAATATGCCGCTGGGCCAGTTCTACCAGATTCACGCCGACAATCGTCTGCCGTTTTATTACGTGATGGGTGGATTGCAGGATAACGGCGCCTGGACTGGCCCAAGCCGGACTCGCGAACCTGCAGGAATCATGAATGACGATTGGCGCATGGTGAGCTTTGGCGACGGCTTTTACATTCTCAACAGCGCCGACGATCCGGAACTTTACATCTCGGAATCCCAGGGCGGAGAGATTGTTCGCACCGATTTCCGCACCCGGGAACAACAGCAGGTGAACCCCTGGGGTCGGGGTAGCGGCGATGGGCCCGCCCGCGGCGAGAAGTATCGCTTCAACTGGAATTCGCCGATTCTGCTGTCACCTCACGACAAGAACACGCTCTATTTCGGTGGCAACGTTGTTTTCAAGTCGACTGACTTCGGCAAGACATGGGAGCAGATTAGCCCGGACCTGACCACCAACGATCCGGAAAAACAGAAGGACGCGGGCGGGCCCATCGCATTTGAAAATTCCACCGCCGAGTATCACACGACAATTATCAGCCTTGCCGAATCGCCAGTGAAAAAGGGTCAACTGTGGGCCGGCACGGACGACGGAAATCTTCAGCTATCAACGGACGGCGGAAAGCACTGGGACAATATTGTTCGGAGCATTTCGGGTCTGGCAGCCAACTCGCCGGTTTCGCATATCGAGCCTTCGCGCACGAGCGAGCAAACTGCTTACGTTGCTTTCGACCGGCACATGTTCGACGATTTTCTTCCCTACATTTTTAAGACGGGCGACGGCGGTAAGAGTTGGCAGAATATTGCCGGCAACCTACCGCCCAAGGCTTACGTGCAGGTTGTTCGCGAGGATCCACGGAATACTAATCTGCTCTATGCGGGCACGGAGCTTGGTCTATTTGCTTCCTACAACGGGGGCAAGGAATGGATCGCGCTCAATCTAAAGAACCTGCCGAATGTTTCTGTGCACGACATTCTGATTCATCCGCGCGAAAACGATCTAATCGTGGCAACGCATGGTCGCAGCATCTGGATTCTTGACGATGCGTCGCCAATTCAGCAGATGACTTCGTCAATCCTGCGGAAGGACGCGTACCTGTTTTCTGTTCGAGCGGGATTACGGTTTGCAACCCGCTTCACGCGTTACGGCATAGGCGAAAAGGCGTTCACCGGTCCCAACCCGCCCTATGGTGCGTTAATAACCTACTACCTCAAAACCAAGCCCGACGATAAGACAACCTTCAAGATTCAAATTCTCGATGAAAGCGGAAAGCTGGTGCAGGAGCTCGACAAGCCCGCGAAAGAGAAGGGGCTGAACCGGGTGACCTGGAATCTTCGCTATGGCGGCGCCGAAGTCCGGCGGCCACCGACGGAAGAAGAGTCGGCCTTCACCGGCCCGCCACGCGGGCCACAGGTTTTGCCAGGAAGTTACACAGTTAATTTGATTATTGGTGAGAACAGATTCGTGCAGCCAGTCCAGGTGCGTCTCGATCCGACAATCAATGTTCCGCTTGCCGATTTGCAGGCTCAGTTGGATCTGCAGATGACGCTTCGTGACATGCAGTCTGCCGCTAACAGCGCGCTGCGCTTCCTCGACAGCATCGAGGATCAGCTCAAGCACACGCAGACCACGGCTAAGAATCTCATCAAGGAGCCGGACAAAGAAATGATGGAAGCGCTGGAAGACCACATCAAGCAGGTGCGCGCGGTGGAGGATCGCCTGGTACGACGCTCTGAAGGCCTGGGGTTCCCCGGCAAGTCGCAGGTGGTGAACCAGATTGGAGACATTTTCTTCGGAGTGGACGCCACGAATGCGGCGCCCACGCCCTACCAGCGCCAATACTTTCAGGAGATCCAACCGGAGTTTCGTGAGCGCATGGATGAAGTGAACCGGTTCATCAATGAGACGGTGCCCCATTGGAACGAGAAGCTGCGCGAATGGAATCTGCCGACATTGACAACACGAAAGCCGGTTGATTTTTGATCACGTCGTGTCTTTGTGCCTTCATGGTTTTAGAAATGACCAAGAAGGCCTAAGAGACAAAGATATTTCCGGGGGTGGGTTGGAATGATGATTCGGTTCATGAAAGTCGCTCAACTCGCCTGTCTCCTGCTGGTCTGCAATGCCGTCTTCGCGCAAGGGCCGCCGGTCGAGACTGGCCCATTCCGCCAACCGGATCTTGTAGAAGTGGTCAAACTTGATCCGACCATCAAACTCGACATTCGCTACGCCAGCAAAAACAATTTCCTGGGCAAAGCGGTTTACAAACAGCCGCGTGCGTTTCTGCAACGCCCTGCCGCGGAAGCCCTCGTGCGAGTCAATCAACGTCTCAGGAAGCAGGGTTACGGCCTGGTTGTTTTCGACGGTTATCGTCCGTGGTCGGTGACTAAGATCTTCTGGGATGCAACGCCTGAAGACAGGAAAATCTTCGTGGCCGATCCCGGCAAAGGCTCGCGCCACAATCGCGGCTGCGCCGTAGATTTGACGCTGTTTGATTTGCAGACTGGCGCCGAGGTGAAAATGCCAAGCGAGTACGACGAGATGACTGAACGTGCGCACATTAACTACGAGTGTGCGACGCCGGAGGCGAAACGATTGCGCGAACTACTGCGGTCAGCCATGGCTGGGGAAGGGTTTGCAGTGTACGAGCCTGAATGGTGGCACTACGATTACAAGGATTGGAGAGAGTATCCAATCCTGAACATCAAGTTTTCGGAGATTAGATAGAGTCCAAAGTCCAAAGTCCAAAGTCCAAAGTCTGGGTTATTTAACATGAATCAATGGAGGCGAAGGATCTATCTTTCAGACGTTGGACATTGGACATTGACTTTGGACGCTTACTTAGTCACTGGTGGTTGAAGCGGTCATCATTCGAGTCAAGCGAATGTTGCCGTTTATCCCGCTCGCGGAAATTGAGTTTCCGCCTTTGCCAATCTGGGCGCTGTAGCTTCCGTGGTTGCTCTTGTCCACGCTCACGTTCGGCAGATCAGAGGTCACATTGCCGTTCATTCCATGGGCCTCGAGATCCGCATTAACGCCGTCGCCGAGCCGCAGTTCAATATTTCCGTTGATGCCGTGGATATC
>JBGPYG010000024.1:0-19655 GCA_041493085.1 Pyrinomonadaceae bacterium
GGCGCTCTCATTTGCCGCCGCATTTTACCTTCGTGAAGGCGGCGCGATATTCCGGCAAACTGGTGCGGACAACTTCGCCTGGAGCGCAAGGTTTGCTCCCTACGGCGCGCTGGTGCTCTTTGTAGTCCTCATTCGCGTGCTGGCTCTGCGTTACTACGATCTCTACCGGCTACGTGGCGAGTTCTCGTTCTTCGACGATGGCCTTCGAGTTTTCAAGTCAACCGCCATTGGATCACTGCTGATCGTGGCGGCCGCGTTTTTGTATCGTGGCGGTTTCAACTATCGAGCGTTCTCATATGCGCGCAGCGTCTTCATCCTCGATTTTCTAATAGCACTGGGCAGTTTCTATACGATACGGCTGCTGGTGCGCAGCGCGCAGACGTTTTTTAGATTGCGCGGCATCAACCTGATTCCGACGCTGGTCGTCGGTCGTGGCCCGGAAGCGGCATTCTGCATCAAGGAAATGCGCGAACGCCCCTCGCTGGGATATCGCGTGATAGGCGCGGTCGATAGCGGCGCGCTCAGCGCGGGAGTGCCCAGAACTTACGAAGGAGTGCCGGTGATAAGCGATCTTGCGGGACTACCAGAAGCCATTCGCGAGTCTGGCGCGAATGAAGTGATCATCGCGGACTCACACGTTGATGGCGACGCACTCTTTGACGTCATGATGCGTTGCGGGCGTCGGCGTGGCGTGGAGTTTCGCATCGCTCCCAGTTTGTTCAATTGTTTGCCGAGTAAAACTGAAGTCCATCAAATTGGCGCCTTGCCTATGATCAGGCTTTTTCGCGAGCCACTCTCCGATTTCGCGCGCGGCACCAAACGCATCTCCGACATCGTCATTGCTTCGCTTACGCTCGCGCTGCTCTCGCCCTTCTGGCTGTTGATTGCGTTGTTAATAAAGTTTGACTCGAAGGGCCCGGTCTTCTATGCGCAGGAACGCGTCGGGATGGACGGGCGGATTTTTGTCGTTTACAAATTTCGCACCATGCGCACGGACGCCGACAGCGAAATCCATCGCGAGTATCAGCGAAAGTTCATTGCCGGACACGCCGAAGCCAATGTGGGCAACGCCCAGAAGCCCGCATACAAACTGCGCGACGATCCGCGCATCACGCGAATAGGCCGGCTGCTGCGGCGCTTGAGTCTTGACGAAGTGCCGCAACTGTTCAATGTGCTGCGCGGCGACATGAGCGTCGTTGGTCCCAGGCCGCCGATCCCTTACGAAGTTGAAGCTTACGAGCTACGCCATCGCAAACGTCTCGACATGAAACCGGGCCTGACGGGACTATGGCAGGTGTCTGGCCGAAACCGTTTGCCTTTTGAAGAGATGGTGAAACTGGATCTTTTTTACATCGAAAACTGGTCGCTGCTTTTCGATTTCAAGATCATCCTGCGGACGATGCTGGTCATGCTGCGCGGCGATGGCTATTAAACAGGGTTGCTAAGTTTGGGTTGTAGAATTGTGAAATAAAGGTGAGAGAGGAAACTCAGGTTAAAAGCCAGGTGGCGAGAGTGCTTGATGGAGCGATCGTCGCCTTTCTTTTTTTGTTTGCGGCTGCGGCGCCAAACTCGATTGCCGCGACGCAAAGCGCCTGGCTGATCGGATTGGCTTTATGGCTGGCGCGGTTTGCGTTTCGGCCGCGGCCCAGGCTCTACCGCACGCCGATAGATTATCTTGTCCTCGGCTTCTTTATCCTCACCGGTCTTTCGTCCTTCCTTTCCTACGAGCCAATGGTTTCCGTCGGCAAACTGCGGGCCGCGAGTCTCTTCACCATCATTTATTTGTTTGCCGAAAACGTGCCTTCGCTCAGAGTGGCTCGTTTGCTTGCGCTGACGCTAATCTGTGCATGCATGGTCAATGTTTTTTACACCGCCGGCCAGCGCTTGCTGGGACGCGCGGTAAAAGTTTATAGCGTCTCGGAGCAGAGTCCGCTTTACAAAGCTGGCATTCGCGACGGAGACACGCTGCTGGAAGTTGACGGAAAGAAGCTGAGCGACCCGCAAGAGTTGGTTAGCGCTCTCTCAAAGCTGGGAAAAAAGCCGGCGGCCGTTCTGACTTACCGGCATGAGTTGCAACCAGTCTTCAAAGTTCCTCGCGGCAATGTCCTGCCGGGGAGCAATCCGCTGGAACAACTCGGCATCGGAAGCTGGTCGAGAGGGCGCGATTGGCGGGCGACAGGTTTCTATGGTCAGTTTGTCACTTATGCTGAAGTCCTGCAGTTGATCATCGCGCTGACGATGGGACTCTTTGTGAGTCTGCCGGTGAAACGCAGTTGGGCCGGCGCCTTGTTGCTTGTTGCGGGAGCTGGATTAGGTGGCGCCTTGTTGTTGACTGTCACTCGCGCGTCGTGGCTCGGGTGCTTAGTTTCCACCCTAATCATTCTGCTTCTCGGCGTTGGCCGACGCGTTTTGATCCTGATCGGAGTGTTGGCGATTCCACTCATCCTCGCGGGCCTGTTCGTTCTGCAGCAGAAACGCAACGTTGCCTTTATCGATCAAGCAGATCAATCAACAACGTGGCGCGAAACTGTTTGGCGTGAAGGTGTCAATCTGCTGGTGAGCAAGCCGCGACATCTGCTGGTTGGCGTCGGCATGGATTCGATAAAAGGACATTGGCGGGAATGGGGAATGTTTGACAGCGGCCGCATTCCCTGGGGCCACATGCACTCAAACCTCTTGCAGATCGCGCTCGAACGCGGCGTGCCCGCCTTGCTCCTCTGGCTCGCATTCCTTTCCATCTACGCGCGCACGCTTTGGCGCTCAATTCGAAGCAGCGCGAAGCTCGAATGGATCGAGCGCGGAATTTTACTGGGGGCGTTGGGCGGGCTGGCCGGATTCTTTACTTCCGGGTTGGTGCATTACAACTGGGGTGACTCGGAGGTTGTGATGGTTCTGTACATGATTATGGGCTTGGCTCTGGCTATCCATCGTCACGTTGTCCAGGTCGACTGAGGACAATAGCTCGTCGAACGCGACCGTTCATTCACCTGCGCATTACCTAAAACAACATACCGCGCCGCGAGACGCGATCCAGACCCATTTCACGAAGCCACATCAACTCAACGAATACTACCTTCCCAAGCTGAGCCTATGGCGAGCCGAGGCGCTTCTCGTGGAACTTGCGGAGGCAAAGATCAGCGGAGCAAACGATTCGGCACAACCGGTAACTAGATGATTGGCAACCGGCTCCTACTCTTATCCTGTACAAGAATGTGAGGCCTGACTACGACCGCGATGATTGGTTCTGCTCATTTTCGCGTCGACGTTGAAATCTCAATTTTCACTCTCAAGTTGGTCCGAGACTTAACTAGCTACGGTTAAGTCTGGGAGCAGTTGCACCTAGTCTGAAGGGTGGATGTAGCCACGCAGGACATTAACTCGATTAAGGGAATAGGGTGATCCCTGCAAACTGCCGTGCGCCAACGTCGAATCCTTTAGATCAATCTCCATAGCTCTTGCACCTCCGTGCAAAGGGTGTTTGCCACTACGAGAGGAACTCTCCAACGCCATTGGCATATCGTTTGCCAACTATCATCGCGCGAGCGCCTTATTAACGGTTTTCTCGCCAAAATGAACGATCTTTGAAGAGAAGCGACTCACATTGACTGAATATGTTGTCGCGATGACCTGGGGACTAGAGAGTCGCCACGGTTACGGAATCATCGAACCCAACAGGCTCAGAAGGGCGGCGTAGGCTTCGTCAGTCAAACCCGAAATATTGCCGGCGATACCGGAGATGTTGCCGGCGATACCGGAGATGTTGCCATCCTTACCCGAGATGTTGCCATCCTGCGTGGGGGCGCCTGAGATGTTGCCATTCGGCGTAGGGGCGCCCGAGATGTTGCCGGCGAGCGCAGCTGAGGAAAGGGACAAGGTCAAGAGCGATGCGCAAAGAACTGATTGGAAGCGTTTCATTTTAATTTCTCCTGGTAACGAGCGTTTACTGGGACGGTACGCTAGCGCGGGGATTGCTATCTTCAAATGTCAACTCTCGTTCTAGCGTCCATTTAAATAACTTGTTCGCCGGTCCCTACTTCAAGGCTCGTGCCACGATAGCATCGTGCCCAGTGGATTCACCTAAGTGCCTTAATCACAGTTGGTTATGGGATTCTCTTGGGCGCGAGCAGGGGACAGCTTCAATCGGTGATTAATTGAGTAGCTCGTATACAGGGCTGCTACAAATGAGCCCAAAAATGAACCTAACTCCAACCATTTACGACACTAACGAGGCTATAGGGTCTTTGTTACCGCAGTATGCACGTGTATACTTGGTATGCGACCGGCTCTTAAGGCATGGTCGGACCGAGAGCCAGGCCTACAAGCGAGCGGTCCATCATCTTGCCAGGCCAAAGAGTGCAAGAGACCCATTAGCCAAGAGCTAAACTTCCCACCTGAGACCTCGTAATGCGACTCATACAAGCAAACTCGACCCAGTTCGGCGAATACTCGCCAATGACACTGAGTGAACAGGTCGTAGACTGCTGCACGCTTGCCCGTAAGAAGCTCGAAATCGGAGACTACGATGCTGGGTGTGCGGCCCTGCAGCCGTGGTGGAAAATCGGCGAGTGGCCCAAGCAGGTTGGCCTCAGCCAGTTAGCCGCCGCGGAACTGCTGCTTACTGCCGGAACTTTGAGTGGGTGGGTTGCCAGCACCAGGCATGTCGAAGGCGGACAAAATTGCGCTGAACGACTCTTGAGCGGAGCAGTAGCTTTGTTCGACCATCTTGGAGAGACCGCACGGTCCGGCGAAGCACGTGTCGAACTTGGTTACTGTTATTACCGCCAGGGACTGTTCGACCTCGCACGCACCACCCTTCGCTCTTCTCTGAACGATCTAACCGAGCCAGAGTCGGAACTGAAAGGAATAGTTTTAGTCCGGCTTGCAACTGTCGAACGTCACGCCGGTCGACTTCACGATGCCGTCAGTCTCCTTAATGAAGCGGACTGTCTTACCGACTACCTAAGCTTCTGGACGAAAGGGCGATTTCATCTTGAATTCGCGACCACGCTGAAGGATCTCGGAATTGCTGAAAACCGAAGTGAGTACTTCGACAAGGCCTTGGATCATTACCGGAATGCCTTTTCACACTTTGAAGGAATCGGCAACCACCGCTATACGGCAATCGTTGAGAATAATCACGGCTATCTGCTCTCAGCCCTCAACAGATTCGATGAAGCACAGCTCCACCTTGGTCAGGCGCGCAAGCTCTTTGAGGAACTTGGCGATCAGGTAAGACGCGCTCAGGTGGATGAAACTTTAGCGCAACTCTACCTTGCCTCTGGACAGTACGGACTAGCCCAACGTTCCATCAGCCGCGCTGTAGAGACCATGGAGACAACTGGCGAAGAGGCCTTGCTGGCTGAAGCGTTGACGACCAATGGCTTAGTACTTTGTAAGCTTGGACGCCGCCACGAGGCGAAACCTATTCTGCATCGGGCGCGGCGTGTGGCCGAGCGAGGTGGAGATTACGAAGGCGCCGGCAGACCCTTGCTGATTCTGATTGAGGAAATGTGCGAGCAGTTAGGGGAGGATGAACGGCAGGAGATTGGAGCGCAAGCCAGTCAGTTGCTCGCCAATTCCCAGCAAGCCTCCACCTGCCAACGTCTTCGGAACTGTCTGGAGCGGATTGCCGCGGCCCATGCTGAGTACGAAGAACTACGTGAGCGCGCGACTCACGCCGAGAAGATGGCCGCCCTGGGCGAACTTTCTTTTGGTGTGGCCCACAATGTCAATAACACGCTGACAGGAATACTGGGCCGCGCGCAGCTACTGCTGCGGACAAAAGATGTGGAAAAAATCAACTCGGGCATCGAGATGATCATAAAAAGCGCGGAAGACGGCGCCCATATTATCCGGCGCATTCAGGACTTTGCCCGCAAACAGCCCAGCCGTATATTTCAAGCGGTTTCCGTGGCTGTGCTGATGAAAGATGTTTGCGAGATGAGCCGGCCGCGTTGGGAACGGGTGGTTGGCCCGCAGATTCGCGTGGCTCTTGTTGCCGACTGCACCGCTTCGGTCATGGGTGATGCAGTAGAGTTGCGGGAAGTGCTCGTAAACATGATTTACAACGCAATCGATGCGATGCCCTCAGGCGGCGAGATTCGCATGAGTTCCCAGGAAACCAACGGCCGAGTTGTGTTGACCATCGCCGACAGTGGCACAGGCATGACGCCTGAAGTTAAGTCGCGCCTGTTTGATCCCTTCTTTACCACTAAGGGCAAGGGCGGCACCGGCATGGGAATGGCGGTTAGCTTTGGCATCATTCGTAGGCACAACGGGACGATTGACGTAGAAAGCGAGCCGGGTCGGGGCACGTCGTTCCGTATCTCGCTTCCGGTGGCCACGGAGGTTGAGGCAAACGCTGACGCCGCTTCGTCAAAACCGAAAGCTTCGAGCGGCGACGACAGGATTCGCGTGCTTGTGGTCGACGATGAGACGGCCGTTAGAGAGGTGCTCCGCGAGGCTTTGGAAGCTGAAGGCTGCGAAGTACTGGTAGCTGAAAGCGGCGAGATTGCCCTGAAGCTCTATGACGCGAGTGAAGGCAAACTCGACGTTGTATTTACCGACATCGGGATGCCCGAGATGAGCGGCTGGGAGTTGGCAAGCGAAATCCGAAAGCGTTCGTCAACGATACCTCTGGCAATCGTCAGCGGCTGGGCCGACGCGATTAGTTGTGACGCCCGGCAGGCAATCAAAGCAGACTGGGTCGTCTCAAAGCCGTTCGACATTTCGACAATCGCCACCATTGCGAATGAAGTTGCCGGACGAAGGGCAGGCGTCGCGAACGCGAAATCAGAAGTTGTAACTAAGGACGTCCGCAAGCTGCTGGGGTTGGCTTAACCTTAAGCGCTGGCGCTGAGTTGATAACGTTCGAGCTTGAGATAGAGGCCGCGTCGGGTGAGTCCGAGTTCGCGAGCCGCGCGGGAAATGTTACCGCCGTGTTTGCGTAGCGCATCGGCAATCATGCGGCGTTCAACGTCTGCGAGGGCATCAGCCAGGGTCACGTTTTCCAGTGTGCTAGCGGGCATGGCAGCCAGAGTCGAAGCCGCTGAACCGGGCGTAGCGGGCGCCGATGTTCGCTTGAGCTCCGGAGACAGATGGTCCGGGGTGATGACCGTCGCATCTTCGGCACGCGCCACGACACGCTGGATTTCATTGCAAAGTTGACGCACGTTGCCGGGCCAGTCGCTTACCATTAGCAGGTCCACCGCAGGTGGCGTGATCTGAATGTCCCTACGGCCAAACTTAGCCGAGTAGTGATTGATGTAGTAATTAACGATCGTAGGAATCTCTGAGCGACGCTCACGCAAGGGCGGCACGCGCAACCGGATCACGTTTAGACGATAATAAAGATCTTCTCTAAAACGACCTTGCGCCACCATCTCTTCCAGATCAGTGTTCGTAGCTGCGATAATCCGGACGTCAACTTTCAAGGGCCGCTGTTCACCCAGGGGCTGAATCTCACCTTCTTGCAGAAACCGCAAAAGCTTTGGTTGGAGATCAATTGGCAGGTCGCCAATTTCATCGAGAAAGAGTGTTCCTCCCGCGGCGGTGCGAATGACGCCGGCGGAATCCGTGACCGCACCGGTGAAGGCGCCGCGACGATAACCAAACAGATAACCTTCCGATAGCTCCTTTGGAACTGCCGTGCAATTAAACGGAACGAACACTTTCGAGCGACGCGTCGACAGCGCGTGTATTGCTCGTGCCACCAACTCCTTGCCTGTACCAGACTCTCCGGTCACGAGAACAGTCACATCTGAAGACCTGATCTTGTGAACTTCCTCGACCAGTTTAGTCATTGCCGGGCTTGAGTGAATGAACCCGGGCATGAGGCTGGTGCCAGCAAGTTCGGCAGGCTGTTGAACGCGCGAGCCTTTTTGGGAGCCCGCCCTGAGGGCGCAAACGTCCATGCCCAGTTCCGCGACACGCATCAACGGTTCTAACGAAAGTCCGCCGGGAAGACTCGCCCGGCTGCGAGGCGAGATGTAGAGCGTCGCGGGCGGAGCGTGGGATGAACGAAGTTGCAGAATAGCCGCGTCGTGCTTTTTTGAGTAGGCGGCTTGTGCCTCGTCATCACTCAACTGGTCGAGTTGCTCTGCGATCTTCGCGCTCTCAGCCGGTGTGCAACCGTGGGCAATGACTACTCGTCGCCGATTGTGTTCGCCTGGCTCGGTGATCACCACAGACTTTGCGCTCGTTTCCTGTCGCATGATGGCGGCAAGCTCGCGTAACAAGAGTTCTCGGGAAGTCACCGCCTCCGCGAGCCGGAGCGTAAGCAATTGCGGTAAGCCGGACTGCTCTTCGTTTCTTTCGGGCGCAGTGCGGTCGAGGT
This sequence comes from Pyrinomonadaceae bacterium, assembly GCA_041493085.1. GTDB lineage: Bacteria > Acidobacteriota > Blastocatellia > Pyrinomonadales > Pyrinomonadaceae > PSRF01. Next base: position 8,336 of record JBGPYG010000024.1, read on the forward strand.
TTGCGAGCGCAGCCTCTGCTCGCTTCTGATCAAGCTTTGCGCCGAGTTCGCGAAAAGCGTTCACCGCGCGCGAAAGATGTTCCATCGCGCGACTGGGCTGTGTGGAAGCGTAGGCGTGTCCGAGTTCGCCGTGTGCGCGAGCTGCGCGATAGCGATCACCGAGCATGTCAAAAATTGAGACGCTGCTTCCGAAATGTTGCGCAGCTGAGGAAAAGTCGGATTGCGTCATTGCCAGCATGCCGAACAATCTTTGCGACTCTCCCGCAAAGCTGAGATCCGTAGTGGACTCAGTTGCTTCCCCGGTTAACTTGTCCAACTGCGCCGAGCATTTGTCGATGTCACTGTTCCGGAGATGTGCTTCCGCCAGGATCAGGCGCGACTCGCAGATGGCCTGGCGATCACCAATGCCTTCGGCCAGGGCGAGGGCCTCTTCGCCCTTCGCAAGCGCCCTTGCATAATCCTCCATGGCGAGGTAACACCGAGCGAGGGTTCTAAGGGCCTGGCAGGCATACCACTTGTTCCCGTCCTCTGTGGCCAGAGCTACCGCGCGCAGAAGGTAGTCTTTCGCCTCGTCAAGCTCGCCGCGCAACATTAGTAACTCACCCAGCGAGTCGAGAATCATCGGAATCTTCTCGGCCCGTTCATCAGCTTCTGAAGCGAGCGACAGGGCGCGTTCGAGAGCTTCCTGGGCTCTGCCCCATTGACCAATCAGAATTAGATTAATACCAAGATTGTTGTAACCATTTGCCGCGCTGGCCTTGTGGTCGGTGCGCTCGTAGTAACCAATCGCTTTTTCAAGGTAGCGAATACCTTCCTGGGGACGCTTGAGAAACCAGCACACACCCGCCATGCTGGCGTAAATCCTACCCAACGTATAACTAGCTGGATGATCGCCAATGAGCTTGAGAGCTTGCTGAAGATTTTCGAGCGCCGCCTCGTAGTCGCCTTCCGGTATCAGGGCGTGGCCAATCCCGGAATATGCTTCCGCGAGACCGCGCCACTCGCCGGCTAGCCGGAAATGCTCCAGCGCGCGCTGTGCATAGTCGAGTGCGATGGGATATTCACTGATGCTGCGATACACGCGAGCCAGTGCCGCATAGACTGGACCGTTGTTCTGGTCAGCATCAGCCTCGGAAAACTCACGCAAGGCTCCTTTGAGAATCGAAATCGCTTTCGGATGGTCGCCGTTATAGTTGTATGCGAGACCGATCTGTACCTTGAGTGACTGGATGGCCTGCTGGTCGAGTTTAGTTCGCGATTCCGGAGATTCGTACATCGCCACCGCGGCAAGCGAGTCGCGATACTGACCCTGCATTTCAAGCGCTGTGGATAAAGCACAACGTGCCAGAGCGAGTATCGAAGGATTGTTTTTAGCGGCCGAGATAAGTAAGGCGATCCGAGACTTGGCTTCGGCAGAGAGACCCTGATCGAGCAGCGAGTGGACTTCGTCTAACTCTTCCAACAGATTCTGGTTTGAGGGTTGAGGCGAACGCGAACGCAGCCGGACCCGCGCGTCGGCGAGATCGACCACACCTTTTCCGCTTGAGGATTCTTCCGGGCCACCAGCCCCGGCACCTGGATTCTTAGCCATGTAATCCTTTAGAAACGGTCAATTCAGTCCGTTTTTCATTGCGCACTTTGCTGAAGCGGGCGGGAGGTTGGGTGCGTCGGCAATCTCCCACTAAGCCGCGCATCTCATTAAGCAACAAACAGCCTAGAATTTAACACATGCAACAAAAGGCGTCCACAGGTGCTTTCTTTCAGTTTGGCTTAGGAAAAACCAGTATTGCGTCACTAACCGGACGCTCCCCAGTTTGATCCGAAGGTCGGTTGACGATCTTATTATGGACCACCATTGTGGTTGAGCCACCCCCATCGAGATTAATTGCTTCAACTGCGCCAAACTCCAGCAGCAGATCGGTGAGCATATAGAGAGACATGCCTGTGCTGATGCCGGGTTGACGGCCATCCACTGTAACCAGCAGGAGCTTCCCGGATTCCAACTTCGCAATCGCAGTTCGTGGATGGCGATCCGTGGCAAATCCGGCAGCCATCTTTTCTTGCTTATCGGTGATCGCGATCTGGCCGCCTTTGATCAGTTGAGGTCCGCCTCCGAGCATGCTGTAAGCCCGCATCCAGTCTGGTTTCCCCTCCGATTCGATAGGATCTATTTGCCACGAGAAGGTTATTTTCAAATTTTTGCGGACGTGAGTCTTCACCCACTCGCGGGACTGCCCAACGGCGGAGATTACATAACCATCCGAAGGGATTTCGCTGCTGCCCTTGAGATCGCCCACAGACACGACTCTATTGTGACGCACTACGACTTCGATACCCACAGGATTGGTCAAGGTGGTGTGATGAAACTTCGGAGTAAAGATGACCAAATCGTCCGGCGAGAGTGGCCGGTTTAAACCTTGTATAGGATGCTTTGCAGAACCGACCGCGATTTCACCGGAGAATTTCAAATGACCAAAAATGACTTCCGTCTTGTCTCCAGCGTCTATTAGCCCAAACTCAGCGCGCTCGTTATACGGTTCACTGATCAAATTCCGGTCAAGAACCAAGAATCCGATTGAGTCGCCCCGATAGGTGCCGGTTGTTCGGAAGTACCCGCCGTTCGTTGCCGCCGGCGCGCGATATCTCGCCGCCAGGGAACTGACGGTTTCCAAACCCACACCTTCGTCAAGTGCGTGCACAATTTTTAGAGTCGCTCGGTTGAGATCAATTCTGAGGACGTTTATGAACCAGGGACCTGTCAGTTCATCCTTTGAGGCGTAACCGCTAGTCGTTTGACCATACTCGATTCCGGGCTCAATTTCCTCGAACTTAAGCGACTGCGTGAATCGAATATCGCTGGACGTTTGCCCCCGGGCGATCCTCGGCGCTGATTGCCAACCTCCCAAAACCGAGAGTCCGATCAGGATCAGCGAAGCCAGTCGTTTGAAATCGTATCGGGTCAGCGAATTATTGGTTTTTGCCATCTTTGTCATCTTCAAGACGTGGTCTCTATCGGTATTTAGATGCTTTCGGAGTCAACTCTATCAATAGATCAGAGCAGAAGCCGCGGCCTCGAGTACCATAGTGCTTACCTTGACACCCTTTTAGGCTGGCCGCTATCATCTCCGTTTCCGCCGCTGGCAGGAAACTTCGCCCGAGTGATCTATGTTTGAGTCCTTATCTGACAAGCTAAAACGGACTCTCAAAAACCTGCGCGGCGAAGGCGTGTTGACAAAGGAGCATGTTGACGCGGCGTTGCGCGAGATTCGTCTCGCCTTACTTGAAGCCGACGTTAACTATAAAGTCGCCAAAGACTTTATCGTCTCTGTCAAGGAAAAGGCCGAGGGACAGCAGGTTTGGCAGGAGCTTAAGCCTTCCGAACAGGTCGTCAAGATAGTTTACGACGAGCTGGTTGATTTACTGGGTGGCCAATCGTCCCGCTTGGTCTTTACCAAGGCGGTCCCTAACGTCGTCATGATCGTGGGCTTGCAAGGCTCCGGCAAGACGACCTCGACGGGAAAAATCGCTCGCTGGCTGGCAACGAATCAGGATCGCAAGCCGTTGCTGGTCTCGGTGGATGTCTACCGGCCGGCAGCTCGTGAGCAGCTCAAGGTCATTGCAAAGGCGACTGGCCAACAGATCTTTGAACAGACCGAAACGAACGATCCGCTGACGCTGGTCCGCGCAGCGTTCAAGCACGCGCAACAGACGGGCTTCGACACATTGTTGATTGACACTGCCGGACGCCTGCACATCGACGAAGAGTTGATGGATGAGCTCGTCAACATCAAAAGCGAAACCCACCCTGTCGAGATTCTGTTTGTTGCTGATGCTATGACTGGCCAGGATGCGGTTCGTTCAGCGGAAGAGTTTCACCGGCGCATTGGTATCACCGGCGTAGTGCTCACCAAGATGGACGGCGATGCGCGCGGGGGTGCGGCGCTTTCCATCAAACAGGTTACCGGACAACCGGTAAAGTTCGTTGGCGTCGGCGAGAAGTATGACGCGCTCGAGCCTTTCTATCCTGACCGTGTGGCCCAACGAATCCTGGGGATGGGCGATGTGTTGTCGCTCATCGAAGAGGTGCAGTCGAAAGTTGATCAGTCTGAAGCTGAGGAACAGTTAAAGAAGCTTCAGAAAAACGAATTCACTCTCGACGATTTTCGTTCGCAGCTCCGCCAGGTAAAGAAACTCGGTTCTTTCTCAAAGATAATGAAGCTTCTTCCCGACCAGCTTCTCGGCGGCATTGGCATGCCGCAGATGGACGAAGAGCAGACGAAGCTGATGGAGAAGGAGCTGAGGCGCACGGAGTCGATCATCGATTCGATGACGCGCGCGGAACGGACCGACCATAGGATTCTGAATGCCAACCGGCGCCGCAGAATAGCGCGCGGATCCGGGACGCACGTCGCCGAAGTAAACAAGCTCATCAAGCAATACACGGAGATGCGGCAGATGATGAGGCAACTCACGGGTTCAGGCTTGTTTGGCGGCAGCGGTCTAAAAGGGAAAATGATGCGGCGCATGGCCGGAATGCCGGACATGGCCGGGCTGGCTGGAATGGGCGGCGATGGTGACGAGATGCCGTCCTTCCCGTCGTTAGCAGCGCCGGCGGGATCGTCAAGAAAGAAACTCAAGAAGAAACGAAAAAAGAAGAGAAGAAACTAAGTGTACAAACGTGATGAGTGACAAGACGAGGGATTACTCAGGATGTTACGAGGATAGTTAGCGACAACTGGAGGTAGGATTTGTTAGCAATTAAACTGATGCGCACTGGCGCGAAGAAGAGACCTTCATATCGAATTATTGTGAAGGAGAAACAATCAAAGCGCGATGGTGCCTGTCTCGAGAATCTGGGCACCTACAATCCAACGCGTGAGCCTGCTGAAATTAAGCTGGACATGGATCGTGTCCGTTACTGGATCAGCAAGGGTGCACAGCCCACGGAAACGGTTGGCCAACTGATCAAAGCTAGCGGCAAGCAAGAAGCGGCCGCGCAGCCCGAAGCCTAAGAGCTGCTGTACGCGCAACGAAGATGAAAGAAGCCGTCGAAATGGTGGTGAAGGCATTAGTTGACGATGTTGACGCAGTCGACGTGCGCGAAGTGGATCAGCAGGGCGGAACTCTTATTGAAGTGCGTGTAGCGCCGAGCGACATGGGAAAGCTGATAGGCCGTCAGGGACGGACCATTCGCGCCTTGCGCTCGCTGGCTTACGCGGTGAGCTTGAAGAGAAAGCATCGCTTCATGCTCGAAATTGTGGAATGAGTCTGCCGAGCGAAGAAAACCCGGACGACTTAATCATCGTCGCTCGCGCAGTCCGGACGCGCGGCTTGCAGGGTGAGTTAGTCGCCGAGGTTTTGACAGACTTTCCCGAACGATTCGAGGGTGTCTCGGAGTTGTCAGCGGTTGGGCCCGGCGGAGAGCGCAAGCAATTGGAACTCGAGAGTTATTGGTTTCAAAACGATCGGATGGTGCTGAAGTTCGCAGGTTACGACAGCATCGAGTCGGCAAAGGCTCTCGTCGGTTGCGAATTCGGCCTTCCGGAAGCGGAACGCGTCCAGCTTGCCGAAGGTGAATTTTACGACTGGGAGCTCGAGGGGTGTGCAGTTGAAAATAAACTCGGCGAAGCGATCGGCCGAGTTCGTGCGGTAATGAGAACCGGCGGCGTCGAGTTGCTGGTCGTCGAAGGCGAGGCGCGACGCGAGATCTTCATACCAATGGCTCAATCGATCGTGGTTGAAATTGATATCTCGAGGAAGAAGATATTAATCGATCCGCCAGACGGCTTGTTGGATTTGTAGTTTGTCTTTGAAATTTCACTGTGCTGCGCTGCGACATCATTACTATTTTCCCGGAGTTTTTTCGCGAAGCGTTTGATTACGGGATTATTCGCAGGGCACGGGCCGCGGGCCTAATTGAAACCAAGGCTCACGACCTGCGCCAATGGACGAGCGACAAGCACCACGTTGTCGATGACCGTCCATTCGGCGGCGGCGAGGGGATGGTGCTCAAGCCGGAACCGATTTTTGCAGCGGTTCGTGACTTGACCGGCTGTGGCACTCGTGAAGACTATTCGCGGCAAACGCGCGTAGTTCTCTTGTCACCGCAGGGTCGAGTGTTTACGCAGGAACTGGCGCAGGATCTTTCACAGAACGCGTCGCAGGTTGTTTTGATTTGCGGACGCTATGAAGGCGTTGACGAGCGCGTTGGTGAAGCGTTGGCGACGGATGAAATCTCAATTGGAGATTATGTGTTGTCGGGAGGAGAGCCTGCCGCTGTGGTCGTAATCGACGCAATCGCGCGCCTGTTGCCAGGAGCGCTGGGAAACGAAACCTCGACAGTCAACGAGTCGTTTTCGCAAGACCTCCTTGGTCATCCGCAATATACCCGGCCGACTGAGTTTTCAGGGTTGAGTGTCCCGGATGTTTTGCTCACGGGGAACCACGGAGAGATTGCGCGCTGGCGCCGCGAAGCAGCTCTCAAGAAGACGCAAAAGAATCGCCCGGACCTTTTGAAATAGTTTTTGTTTAGAGGATGCCCTTGGGGCTGCAAGCTAAAGCTTGTACTCTGAACTTCGAAAATGGAGTAACGAAATGAACCGATTAGATAGTATTGAAGAGACTCAACTGCGCAAGAATATTCCTGATTTTCAATCGGGCGATACTGTACGCGTCCACGTTCGCATTAAGGAATCTGAGACCAAGGAACGTCTGCAGGCATTTGAAGGTGTAGTCATCGCCCGCAAACACGGCGGCGCGCGCGAAACAATCACGGTCCGCAAGACCAGCTTTGGCGTCGGGGTTGAGCGAATCTTTCCGCTTCACGCAACTATCGTTGACCACATTGATTTGGTGAAGAGGGGTCGAGTGCGGCGTGCAAAGCTCTATTATCTGCGTGGGTTGCGCGGTAAAGCTGCGCGCATTCGCGAGCGCGATACGCGTGGTCATCAGGCTGGTGATTCGCAAGCGTCAGCGGCGGGTAAGAAATAGCCGGGAAATCGCGGCGGCGTTTCTTTTGAAAGGAATGTCGCAGCTCATTTATCTTCTTTTCGCCGAGATTGCGCAGTGAAACTCCTGAGCGATCAGCTATTCACAGTCCCAGTTCTAAACTATCCTTAGCGCCAGCCATTACTTGATCTAGGAGCCGCAGGCGACTTGCGAATAGCAATTGACGCCCACTCTGTTGGGACTGGACTTGGCGGCAACGAGAGCTACGCAACGAATCTGGTTGAAGCGCTCGCTGAGATTGATAACGTCAATCGATATACGTTGTACGTTACCAGGCGCGAGGCTGTTGAACGTTTCAGCAACAGGTGGCCAAACTTTTCCGTTCGCGCTACCTTGCCACATACACCTCTTATCCGAATCCCGCTGACACTCAGCGCGGAGCTACGAAGAAATCCCGTCGATGTTCTCCATGTGCAGTTTACCGCCCCGCCTTTTTCACCCTGTCCGGTTGTAGTTAGTATTCATGACCTCTCCTTCGAACATTTGCCGAAGACTTTCAAGTGGCGCAGTCGCAAGCAGCTTCGCATAACGGTGCGCCGCTCCGCGCGAGTGGCCGCGCAAGTGATCGCGCTTTCGGAATATGCGCGTCGCGACATAATCGACACCTACCGCGTCAGTCCTGAGAAAGTAAGCGTAATTCCTTTGGCCGCACCGGCTCATTTCAGGCCCGTCAACGACGAACAAGAACTTCAACGGGTTAGACAAACTTATGGCATAGAAGGCGACTACATCCTTTCAGTCGGCGCGATTCAGCCGCGCAAGAATTTGAGTCGTCTGGTGGCGGCTCACTCGCGCTTGCGCCGGGCCAACCCAGAAGGTAAGCTGCCTCAACTTGTGCTCGTGGGAAAATGCGCCTGGCTATATGATGAAACACTCCGCACCATCAAGGAACTGGAAGTAAGTAACTCGGTAGTTTTGACCGGGTATGTACCGGAGGCCGACTTGCCGGCACTGTATTCAGGGGCGCTCTGTTTTGTTTATCCCTCATATTTCGAAGGATTTGGCTTGCCACCCCTTGAGGCGATGAAGTGTGGCGCGCCGGTAATCGTGGGCGACAGGACCAGCCTGCCGGAAGTTGTCGGAGATGCGGGTGTGCTGGTAGATCCATTTGATGTGGATGACATTGCTGCCGCAATAGAGAAAGTTATCAGTGATTCAAACTTACGCGCGCAGCTTCGCGTCAAAGGATTGGAACGTGCGAAACTGTTCGACTGGCGAGAGACTGCACGTCAAACCCTCGCGGTTTACGAGAAAGCGGGCGGGGTGGCTTAGTCAGGTTAGTGGAAGGCTAGTGACCTAGACACGAAACGGATCGATATTTCAGGCTTATGCGCATTGTTATTCTCGGAACGCGTGGCATTCCAGCCAGCTACGGCGGATTCGAAACCTTCGCGGAACATCTTTCCACAAGACTTGTAGCGCGGGGGCACGAAGTCACGGTGTATTGCCGAGCCCACTACGTTTCACCACGCCAGTTGGAGTATCACGGTGTGCGGTTGAAAGTACTCCCCACCATCCGTCACAAATACTTTGACACCGTCGTTCACTCCTTCCTTTCCGCGGTCCATGCGGTCTCGTCTCGGTTTGACGCTGCGCTAATCTGCAATGCTGCGAACGCGCCCTTCGCTCCCATACTCAGACTTACAGGCACGCCCGTGGCCATCAACGTAGACGGACTGGAGCACAAACGAAAGAAATGGGGCTGGTTGGGACGGCGCTACTATTTGGCGGCAGAGCGTTTGTCTACAATTCTTCCCAATGTCATGGTGACGGACGCGCAGGTGATTCAGGATTATTACCTTGCTCGTTACAACGCAAAGTCTGAAATGATCGCATATGGATCCGAAGTTGAACGCCGGCCGGACCGGGCAGCCGTGCGGCGTTGGCGGGCAGAGCCGAATCGGTATGTTCTTTACGTGTCCCGGCTTGAGCCAGAAAACAATGCGCACCTCGTAATCGAGGCCTTCAAGAAGGTGCGGACCGCTTATCGCCTATTGATAGTCGGCGATGCGCCCTACGCGCATGATTACATCAGTGACTTAAAGGCCCGCGCGCGTGGCGACAAGCGAATTGTCTTCACCGGTTTCGTTTTTGGACAAGACTATCGGGCTCTCCAGCAGAATGCATATTGTTACGTGCATGCAACCGAAGTGGGAGGAACACATCCTGCACTTTTGGAAGCAATGGGCTACGGTAACTGCGTATTGACCCTGGCCACTCCGGAAAACATTGAAGCCGTCGGGGATGCTGGAATTCCCTATGCCGACGAGTTTGACCTGGCAGAGAAGCTTCAACGGGTTCTGCGGGACGGATCCCTCGTGCAGAGTTATCGCAACCGGGCCCAGGTTAGAGTGCAGCGATATTATGATTGGGATCGAGTTGTTGACCAGTATGAAAATTTGTTTGCCCAGATGACCGGGAAGGGAGATGTTCGCCCCTTAGCTTCAGCTATTGGGCACGAGTTACAAAACGAAGTGGCTGTTTCCCCGAAGTAGTCATATTTGACGTTGTGCAAGAAGAGAGGCGCCCCGCTAATCAATTAAGATTGGCGGGGCAAACTTTCCGGCAGGTTCGGGTTGATTCAGGGCGGTGGCAAAGAACTGAGAATCGTCACTTGAGGGCGATCCCAGATGAACCAGGCGGTGCGTTTTGCGGGTGAGATAAAGCCTCGCGGCGTTGGTAAAATAAGACCGCGTCCCTTTGCATTAGCACCTCTGTCAATAGAACTCTTGTTCAGTGTGTGAAAATATACCGAACACTCGTGACGTGTCAAGCACATTTCGCGAAACTTCTGTAACATTCTTTACACCCAACGCGCTCGTGTGGTTTGAGGGCCGGCTTATTTACCCGAGCGGGCCTCGCAAAGGCGTAGAGCCTGGCGGCGTGTAGCCTCTGAGACGTTTCTATTCTGTGCAAGGTGCTTGAGGTCCTTGGTGCGAATTCTAGGAAGAATGCCGATTACGGTAGGAATCGGAGAGCGGGGGTTGCGAACAAGATTATGAATGATCGGATACGAACGAGCCCAGTTGCGATTCAAGGAGATAAGGCGCAGTACTTCATCAGCCACCGTTCTCATCGCTGCAATATTTTCTACTTCCTGATCGGTAACACGGGGATTATGGATCACGGCCGTTGCCACCACTCTGTTTGAATCGCGAATCAATATGCTGCGAGCTTCGCGGTCACCTTTCATGGCGAGCCTCATTCGGTCTCTGGCGTTCATGAACATGATGCGGCGAATCATTGACACGCGCTCGGCCGGGATTTCGCCTGATTCAATTCGTTCAAATTCGATTACTCGTTTGAAGTTCGCGGCGTGCTCCTCGGCAGTTTCCGCTTTCAGTTCTTCATAGCGTTCAGAGGGCAGCCAGGAGTTGTCGAGCTCAGCATCGGATACCTCAATGTGTTGGGCAATTAACCAGGCATCTGCGACACTCAATCCGCCCGTCAGGTCGGCACTCTCGAAGAATTCAGCGGCGGCACTCTTGCCTCTTGCGCGAAGCTCCTGAGCAATTTGCTGCGCGCCTCTTTCCTTCTCAAAAAATTCCTGTTTCGTTTCACGCGCGCGTCGTTCCGCCTCCTGGGAGCGATCGGAATTTGTGAGAATCGCGTCAATGATTTGGGGGAATCGAACCAGTCGCTGCTGATTGGCGGCGATCAGATCCAACAGCGAGCCATCGGAGGTAGAGGCAGCCAAACCGGCGATGGCCTGATCAGAAGTCTTGTTGTTGAGAATGATTGCTTCATGGATTTGGCGAGTACTCTGTGAAAGAGTTGCGAGATAATCGAGAATGGTAACTGACGTTTCACCGCTCCTGGCGGCAGTCAGCAACTCTTCCGAGTCCTGGCCGTCGAGCGTTGCTTTTGCGGCTTCGGCAATTTCCGTGTCTTCCGATTGTCGCAGGGCAACCAACACTTCCAGCAAATCAGACTGCGGCAGTGGCAACAGCCCGCTAGCGGCTGCGAGCCTGGCCTGACGCGGAGCGGCGCCGCCGATGATGGCCTGCACTGCAGGATTATTGGATGTCGTTGTAGTCATTCAGAAAGCAGATGAATAATCAGGATCTAAACGGAGTAGTGTAAGTTTACGCCAATCGACTCGAAAGCGCCTGGCCTTTAGTAGAGATTGAAGTTGTATTCGAGTGGGACAAACGCTGAGACAGGTCGACCGTTAGCGGGTTTCCCATGCGCGAACCTTCTAAATATCAACGCAGTCAAACTAGGCGGCGGCGCCATGACACTTCTTATACTTTTTGCCGGAGCCGCAGGGGCATGGCTCGTTGCGGCCAATTTTCGGCTGGTCGCGCACGAC
>JBGPYG010000365.1:0-4150 GCA_041493085.1 Pyrinomonadaceae bacterium
AGCGCGCAGAAGCGGACTGATAATTCAGGAAGTTGACAGTGAGATTTTGATCTACGATCAGGAAACGAATAAGGCACACTGTCTAAACCAAACCGCCGCCAAGGTGTGGAAGTATTGCGACGGCGAGACCACGTTAGCGGACGCTTGCATTGCCTTGTCCCGTGATCTTGAGACGACCGTCGATGAGAAACTCGTCTGGTACGGGGTGGATCAATTCTCCAAAGATAATCTGCTGGAGAAAGAGATCGAGCCGCCGGCCTTTATCATTGCCGGAATGAACAGACGCCAGATGGTGCGTACCCTGGGCTTGGCCGCAATTGTGGCGGTGCCGCTGGTAACTTCAATCGTCGCGCCCACGCCGGCGCAGGCCGCCACTTGTAGGCCGTCAGGTCAGGCATGCACCACCTCCGCACAGTGCTGTAGTGGACTGTGCAACCCGATGCCCCCCGGGTCTGGTATTTGCGCTTAAGTCCCTTGTTCAAAGCTGCCGCAGTTTAATGAAACTGCGGCAGTGCAGTTTCTGCCTGGCGAGGTCAGTCAGAACTTAGGAGCTTCATCTCTATAGGCGGCGGATCACCTTCACGACCAACGCCTGCGGCGGCCGGTCGTGACAAGAGCTAAAGGCGGGGATTGCTTCCCCGCCTTTTTGTTTTTTTATTAGTAGTCGAACAAATGATGACAGGCAGGAATGCCGTCCTGGTTTAGCTTTGGCGCACTGACAGCGGCGCCGGCGTTGGGTCCGGCTGGCGGGCCACCGAATCCGGGTGAGCGCTCGTCGTCACAATCGGAGGCGGAGGTGGGTTCGCCACCAACACCTCGAGCGCCGCGTCGATCACTTCACTAATCCGCGAGACAAATACGATCTGCAGTTCCTTGCGTACATCTTCCGGGAGGTCTTCTATATCGGCTTCGTTGCGTGAGGGAAGTAAGATGCGACGAATGCCCGCGCGGTGAGCCGCCAGGATTTTCTCCTTTAGTCCGCCGACGGGAAACACCAAACCAGAAAGCGTAATCTCGCCGGTCATAGCTGTATCGGGGCGCACTCGACGTCCGGTGTAGAGCGAGGCCAACGCGGCGGTGATTGTCACGCCCGCGCTGGGGCCGTCTTTGGGAATTGCCCCGGCGGGAACGTGCAGGTGAACTCCGTAATCTTTGAACATCTCCGCACCGATGCCAAACTCGGTCGCATGAGACCAGAGATACGACTGCGCGGCACGCGCTGATTCCTGCATCACCTCGCCTAGTTGTCCGGTGATCGTCAGACCACTTCCGCCGGGCAGTAGCGTCGCTTCAATGAAAAGCACTTCGCCCCCCATCTCAGTCCAGGCCATGCCCGTGGCCACGCCCGCCGGGAGCTCTTTGCGAGCTTGCTCCGGATAGAACCTGGGCGCGCCGAGGTAATCGTGTATGTCGCCGGCGTCCACACTGACAGATTCGGCCTCGCCCTGCGCAATCTTCAAGGCAACTTTACGCGCCACGCTGCCGATGTTTCGTTCCAACTGGCGTACGCCGGCTTCGCGCGTGTAGCGCGTCGCGATCAGTTCCATGGCCGCGTCGCTGATTGTGAGCTGGCCCGGCTTGAGACCATTTTCCTCAATCTGTCGCGGGATAAGATAGCGCTTCGCAATTTGTAACTTCTCCATGTCGCTGTAGCCGGCAAGGTTGATAACTTCCATGCGGTCGCGCAGCGGCGGCGGAATTGGCCCCATTTGATTGGCGGTAGCAATAAAGAAGACGCGCGAAAGGTCAAACGGCAGATCGAGGTAATGGTCGCGAAAAGAATTGTTCTGTTGCGGGTCGAGAATCTCCAGCAAAGCGGAAGATGGATCGCCGCGATAGTCGTTGCCGAGTTTATCAATCTCATCGAGCATCAGCACCGGATTATTCACGCCTGCCCGGCGAATTGATTGAATTACCCGTCCCGGCATCGACCCGATATACGTGCGCCGGTGTCCGCGCAGCTCGGCTTCGTCGCGCATGCCGCCCAGCGACATGCGCTCGAATTGACGTCCCAGCGCGCGTGCGATCGAGCGCCCCAGCGAAGTTTTGCCGACTCCCGGCGGGCCGACGAAACAGAGGATCGGACTCTTGGTGTTCGGTCGCAGCTTGATGACGGCCAGAAACTCGAGAATGCGTTCCTTAACGTCTTCGAGACCGTAGTGGTCTTCATCAAGAACTCTTCGAGCCTCTTTGAGATCCAGCTTGTCTTCAGACGATTTTCGCCAGGGCAACTCAAGCACGTATTCAAGATAGGTGCGGATGACGTGGTAATCAGGCGCGGCAGCGGGAAGTTTCTCCAGCCGCTTCAGCTCGCGCTCCGCCTCAGTCCTCACTTCATCGGGCAAGTCGGCTGCCGCGAGGCGCTCGCGGAGCAACTCGGCTTCGGCACGTTCGCCGCCTTCGTCTTCGCCAAGTTCCTTCTGAATAGCCTTCATTTGCTGGCGCAGAATGTAATCGCGCTGAGACTTGTCCATCTCTGACTGCGCTTCCGTCGCAATCTTCGAACGCAGTTGAATGATCTCCAACTCGCGCGCGAGATAACCGTGGGCCAGCCGCAACAACTCGTCAGCCGTATCGGCTTCGAGCATCTTTTGCTCCTGCTCCACGCCAAGATTCAGAATCGAACCCAGAAAGTAAGCGAGGCGAACCGGCTCCACCGACCCGTGCATCGCCACACGCACTTCAGGCGGCACGCCCGGCAGGAGCGCCAGCGCCTCCTGAACCATCGCCTGCACGTTCCGCTTCATCGCTTCGACTTCTTCCGGATCCTTGATCTGCACTTCAGGAAGAATCTGCACTAGGGCGCGTAAATAAGGTTCCTCTTGTTTCCATTCAATTACTTTAATCCGCTCCGTGCCCTGAGCGATGATGTGCATCGTGTCCCCGATGCGTTCCATCCGCTTGATCATCGTGAGCGTGCCAACCTGGTAAAGATCGGCAGGACCGGCGTCCTGGGTAGTATTTGTAACGTCGGCACGAACGGTGATACATCCGAGCAACTTTTCTTCGGTGGCCAGCGCCGCCTCAACAGCCGCAACCGAACGCGGTCGTCCAACAGCGAGGGGGACGACCGTTTCGGGAAAGAGCGTCGTGTTTTGCAAAGCCAGCACCGCAATTTCGAATGGCAGGCCGGCTGGCCGCTCTACCGCTGGCTGAACCTCACTTGCCGCCGGTTGTGCGGGGCTTTTAACCTGCGTTGTGGCTTCAATTTTTTCCAGTGTCTCTGACATTATTCTTAATCTCTTGAACGCGCTGATCGTTCGCGCTATTGACAACGCAGGTTGACGATCAAAAAACCGTCACGATAATCGTGCGTAAGCGACGCTTCTTCAATCGAGCCGGGAAACTGAATGGTCTTCTCAAAACGACTGTAAGTGATTTCCATCTGCTGATAGCTAAACCCCTCTTTGAAAAAAGTATCTCGCCGGCAACCGCTGATCCTCAAGTTAGACTGGTCGAGTGTGATCTCAAGATCGTCAGCGCCGACGCCTGCAAGATCCACCTTTACTATCCAGCCATCGACGCTCCGGTAAACGTCGGCGGCAGGGTTCCACAAACGCCCCGAAGGTCTGACGCGATGGGCGACGGTCAACAAAGCAACCTCACGATTCGACTTTGGCATAATTAGATAGCTACAGGATAAGGGAAATCCTGGTGGCTTAAAAGCGGCAAGCGACCCTGTGGCTCACTCGTCGCTTAGCGCGCGCCAACTTCAACTTCAGCAACCAACTGGACCCGAGAGGTTATTTCGAGCGTGCCCACTTCGATTGGCGTTGGTGCGGCGTTTGTTTTCATCATTAGCGTACCTCCCTCATAGATTGGGCGAGGTCTGTCGACGCCCTCCTCTTGCACTTCAACAATTCGCACCACTCGGCCACCGAGCGCCGTTGCGATCACCTGGGCTTTGCTGAGGGCTTCGCGAGTCGCATCGGCCAGTGCCTGATCGCGCGCGGGCCGATCCTTCCTTAAGGTAAAGGAAATTCCTGCCACATCATTCGCCCCTGCCTGGGCGGTGGCATCGATGACCGCACCAACTTTAGTTAGATCAGACATCGTGACCGTAACGCTGTTGCGCGCCTCATAGCCGGTGATGGTCGGAGGTTGACCCTCCTTGTAAACCCTGATTGGTTGCAGGCTGTAACCGCTCGTC
>JBGPYG010000217.1:0-6635 GCA_041493085.1 Pyrinomonadaceae bacterium
CCCGGCAGAATAATCGTGCTGCCAACCGCCACGATCGCCGCTAACACAGCGCCGACAACACCGCCGACTGCGCCGCCAACGCCCGCTCCGTCCGCCGCATGGGTTCGCGCTTGCAACGCAAACTCTTTGCTTCGCGTTGCGTCAGACATCAAGATGCTGATGTCGTCCCGCGTATAACCACGCTTCATGACTGCATCGACCGCCGCCTCCGCCGCGACCCGATTCTTAAAAAGTCCTGTTATCAATTTTGGCTTTGCCATAGTTCGTCCTCCTTAAATTTTCCCGCCTAAACGTCCACTTGAACAGGGAGAACTGATTTCGGGGCAACACCTGTGCCGATCAGGGTAGTGGGCTTTCGCAAGGCTTTGTATTGAACACGAGGCTACGCGCCTAGCCGGTAAGCAAACAGCAGTCGCTGACTCTGTTCCGGTTCGGTACGCGCCAACAAGTCTGGTTAAGGGACAACTGGCGCGAGCAGGAGTCCCAGAGCATTAGTCTGGTATTGAGCCTGATGTCCGGTTTAATCTGGATGACAAACCAATTCTTGTGTACATTCGATTCGCCCTGAAAAGCGTATTCAACTTGATCCGAGAACAAAGTTTCCCGCATTGAAAATTCTTCAGATAAGTTCAGCTCAATCTCTCGGCGGTGGCGAGCGGCATCTTGCGGACCTCGCCAATGGCCTCGCCCGCCGTGGCCACGGCGTCTACGTAGCGCTGCGGCCAAAATCAGCCTTGATCAAGGAGCTGAAAGACGTAGCCGAGGAAAATGTAACGACTCTTCCTCTACGAAACTCGCTTGACGCGAAGAGCGCTCGCGATCTCGCAAAGCTCGTTAGCAAGAACCAGATTGAGATAGTGCATGCCCACATGGCTCGCGATTATCCGCTGGCTGCTTATGCCGCGCAGATGAATCCGAGTTCCAGGTTAATCGTTACTCGTCACGTTCTTTTCAAATTGAACCGCTTGCATCGAATCACCCTTGCCAAAGTCGCTCGAATAATCGCCGTTTCGCAAGCCGTCGCCTCGCAGCTTCTGGTAGATGCAATAGCACCACTTGAAAAAATCAGCGTTGTTCTCAATGGGATTGACGTCGCCAGGTTTGTAAAAGCAAGAGCGGAGTTCAATCGCCGGCAATTTTTTGACAGTTGGAAACTACCCGAGGACAGCTTGCTAGTCGGCACTGTAGGAGAACTGACGCCACTTAAGGGTCAGGAGGAATTCCTGCGCGCGGCCTCGCAAGTATTGCATCACTATCCAACGGCCTACTTCATCATTGCCGGCGTAGATCACTCGCGAGGAAATAAACACCGGCTCCGCATCGAGCAGTTGATTGAGAAGCTAAACCTGACGGAACGCGTTAGGCTCGTCGGCTGGATGGAGGACCTGGCACAACTCTATTGCAGCCTGGACGTTTTTGTTTCCGCTTCTCACACCGAATCTTTTGGGCTGGCGATAGCGGAGGCGATGACCAGCAGGACAGCGGTCGTGTCGACTGAGACCGAAGGCGCGCGAGAGATAATTCGATCCGGAGAGACGGGACTGTTGGTTCCCATAGGCGATGTGGATAAATTGGCCGAGGCGATTCTGGTATTGTTGAAAGAAAGAGATCTGCGTGCTCGTTTGGGAAGGGCCGCTCAGCAAGCTGCCGTGGCAAATTTCAGCATCGAGCGAATGATTGCTGAGACGGAAAAGATCTACCAGGAGAGTCTCTAAGGCACTCGCGATTTGAAAGGCGGACAGCGGTTAGAGTTTGTCGATTTTTGCAGCGAGAATGAAATCGCTTTCGGTTAGACCGTCAATCTTGTGTGTCCAGATTGTTACTTCCGCTCGACCCCAACCATAGCAGATGTCGGGGTGATGCCACTGCTCTTCGGCAAGTTCGCCCACTCGATTCACAAAGGCTTGCGTCTCTTTGAAATCCTCAAACCTGTATTCCTTACGCAGGTGATGTCCATTCACAACTTCCCAACCATCAAGTTGGGCTTGCAGCTTCGTTATCTCATCACCTGGCAACGGCGGTACACCACCGCGACAAGGAACACATTGTCGGCTTGCTAGTTCGTTCATACCGTCTGCCTCTCAAAAGATGCCTTCTTCAATATTGCTACTTGTCCGGCGTGATAAAGGCTGTGCTGAATTATTCCATGAAGTGTCACATAAACCGAACTCATACCCTCGATGATGGGCTGATCCAGTCTTGATTCATCCAGAAGCGAAATCGCCGATCGTAAGTCGTCGTGGTTTTGCCGGAGCCCTTCCCTGGCGCGTTCCCATGCCTGCCCGTCGGTTTCGGTGACTGCGGGCCAGTCTTCCTCCGTGAGCAGTTCGGCGCGATCGCCTTGCAGTCTTCGCAAGACAGCTCGCTCCCACGCTGCGATGTGGAGCGTGATTTCCCAGATGCTGTGTGCGCCGTTGAAAGGTCGTGCAGCAGCCTGCGGCGCTGTTATTCCTCCCAGAATTTCCACGACGGCCGGCCCATGCCAGGCTTCACCTGCGAAGGCCCGGTTCAGTTGATCCGCGATTCTTTCCACTTCAGTCATAGTCGGTTCATTAAGACTCTTCAGTTTCGCGGCCGGCCAGCGACTCCAGTTCTGCCCGCAAGTTTTCGCGTTCCATATAGAGTTTAGCCAGTGGAGCGGTGAGCGCGAGATTTTCGTCCTGCGCCGGATCGAAACCGCGCGCCAGCATCTCGCTGCGCAGCCGCTCATCTACTTCGCGTAGTTTCGCTTCAAGTTGCGCTCGCTTCGATTCTTCCGGAAGGCACATGCGGAACATTCTACACTCACTTTGCTGTTACAGCGGTCAGCCGAAAGCATTTGATCGACTCACGTTGCGCTTCACCGCTCGCGTTTCTAAGTGTCGTTTCCCGGCTTGCTAAGACCCAGCGTGAACCTATAGTCTTTTAGTTAACAAGCGCTGCAATTCAAAACGTTCGGCAACCAATACGCAGTCGGAAGTCAGCCGACAACTAATTGGCCATGCCACCTGCGCCAGGAGGAATTTAGTGGCAGTCATTCGTCCTTTTAGTGCTTTGCGTCCACCTGCTGACCGGGCCAGCGAGGTGGCGAGTGTTCCTTACGACGTCGTCAATACTGACGAAGCGCGCGCTCTCGCCGCGAACAATCCCTTAAGTTTTCTGCATGTCTCTCGACCGGAAATCGATTTGCCCGAGGGCACAGATACGCGTAGCGATCCGGTCTATCGCAAAGCCGTTGAGAATTTTGACAATCTAATCAAACGGTGTCCACTGGTCACCGAGGAAGCTCCCAGCCTCTATCTATATCGTCTGATTATGGGAGACCACGAACAGGTTGGCGTGGTCGCGTGCTGTTCGATCGATGAGTATGATCAGGGTCTCATTCGGAAGCACGAGCGGACGCGCCGCGACAAAGAGGATGATCGCACCCGGCACATGACGGTGCTACGTGCACAGACCGGACCGGTGTTTCTTACTTACAGGTCGAGCCGCGAAATCGACACGATGGTGATGGAAACGATGATGACAAATGCCATTTTCGACTTCACCGCCGAAGACGGCGTTCAGCATACAATCTGGCACGTGCCCGATGCTGTGCGGTTTGTTCACGCCTTTCGCGAAGTCCCATTTCTCTACATCGCCGATGGACATCACCGCGCCGCCAGCGCCGCGCGTGCTCGCGCCGAACTTAAGGAACAGAGCTTCGGACACACCGGCGACGAAGAGTACAACTTTTTCCTGGCGGTAATTTTTCCGGATGATCAGGTGCAAATACTCGCCTACAACCGCGCCGTGCGAGATTTGAATGGACTCTCGACGAGCGAGTTCCTCGAAACTCTCAGGAAGAGTTTTGATGTTAAGGAAGATGGCAGCGCCACGCCTGTGAGTCGCGGACAATGGGGCATGTATCTTGACGGCCGCTGGTACACGCTGAGTCTGCGGTCTGATGCACCGCCGTCGGAGGGAACTGTTGCCTCACTCGACGTGAGCATCCTTCAGGATCGCTTGCTTGATCCGATCCTGGGTATCAAAGACGTCCGTACCGATAAGCGGATAGACTTTGTTGGCGGTGTGCGCGGTAGCAAGGAACTTGAGCGTCTGGTTGACGAAGGCAACGCGGCGGTGGCTTTTTCGCTTTATCCGACAACGATGGACGACTTGTTGCGCGTCTCCGATGCGGGCGAGATCATGCCGCCCAAATCAACCTGGTTTGAGCCGAAGCTGCGCGACGGGCTTCTCATTCATACGATCTAATAACTGTCCAATGTCCAAAGTCCAATGTCCAGAGTCTGCGATTACTAAATTGACATTGGACTTTGGACGTTGGACTTTGGACTAACTACGATGCGCGTTCTAATCGCCGACAAATTCGAACAATCCGGGCGTGATGGCTTAAAGGCCATCGGCTGCGACGTCTCCTTTCAACCAGACTTGAAAGACGACGCGCTGGTTGAGGCAATCCGCAAGGAGAATCCCGACGTGCTAGTCGTGCGCGGGACCAAGGTCACTGAGTCAATGCTGGCAGCGGGTCAGATCAAACTCGTGGTGAGAGCTGGCGCTGGTTACAACACGATTGACGTTGCCGCGGCGTCGCGGCGGGGCATCTACGTTTCCAATTGTCCTGGCAAGAATTCCATAGCTGTGGCGGAGCTGGCCTTTGCGCTCATGCTCGCGCTGGACCGGCGAATTGCCGACAATGTAATTGCCCTGCGGCGTGGCGAATGGAACAAGAAAGAGTTTTCCAAAGCGCGCGGCCTTTTTGGTCGGACTCTCGGTCTCGTTGGCGTTGGGAAAATTGGCGCGGAAATGATTCCGCGCGCGCGCGCCTTTGGCATGCCGGTAATTGCCTGGAGCCGCAGTCTGACTCCCGAACGCGCCGTTGAACTTGGAGTTGAGTACAAAGCAACGCCCGCCGAGGTAGCGCGCGAAGCTGACATCGTTAGCGTTCATGTCGCACTAAACCCCGATACCAAAGCATTCCTGGGAGTTGATTTCTTCGCCGCGATGCGCGAAGGCGCTTATTTCATAAACACGGCCCGCGGCGAGGTGGTCGATCAAGCTGCGCTGCTCGAAGCGATGAGGTCTCGCGGAATTCGAGCCGGCCTCGACGTGTACGCCGGTGAGCCGACTTCGGCGACGGCCGAGTTCACCGACGAGATTGCGAAGGAAGCGAATCTCTACGGCACACATCACATCGGAGCTTCAACTGATCAGGCTCAGGAAGCGATCGCCGCTGAAACGGTTCGCATCGTGCGAAAATTTATGGAAACTGGGAAAGTCCCCAACGTTGTAAATCTTGCGCGGCAAACGCCGGCGACACATCGGCTGGTTGTTCGTCATCTGGATCGTCCCGGCGTGTTGGCAACAGTGCTCGACGCGATCAAGTCTGAAGGGATAAACGTTCAGGAGATGGAGAACATCGTTTTCGAAGGCGCGGAAGCGGCGGTTGCCCGCATCAATCTCGACAACGCGCCGTCAAGCAAGATCCTCAAGCTCCTGCGCGCTGAGAACTCCGATATTATCGAACTCGATTTGCTAGAGCTGAAAGACTAGAATCATCGCAGAGTTTCTGAACCTATTGGAGGAAGATCATGTTAGATGTTAAGGAAGCAGCTCAGAGGGCGTCTGAGTATTTTGCTGGGCTCTATGCCGATCAAGGCGTATCAAACGTACAACTTGAAGAGGTTGAGTTGACTGATGACGCACAGTATTGGCTAATCACACTGAGTTACCCGGACCTTCCTCATGACGTGGCGCTGGTGCCAATCAATTTTGCTTTCAAAAGGAAGTACAAAGTATTCAAGATCAACGCAAAAACAGGAGAGGTGAAATCCATGAGAATCAGGAACGTTGAGTAGCTTCGTATGGAATACATCAACGAACTTGTGGCCCGTTATCAGAACAAGGGTCTCTTGATCGACACCAATCTCCTGCTGCTCTACTTCATCGGAGCCTATGATCCCGATCGCATACCAAAGTTTAAGAGAACAATGGCATTCACCATCGACGAATTCTGGTTTCTGGTCAAGTTCCTGGAGATCTTCGACAAACTTGTGACGACTCCAAACGTCCTCACTGAAGTTAGTAATCTATCAGGCCAGCTAGCAGAGGATTTGCGGGGGCCGTTTTATAGCGAT
Organism: Pyrinomonadaceae bacterium; assembly: GCA_041493085.1. Lineage (GTDB taxonomy): Bacteria > Acidobacteriota > Blastocatellia > Pyrinomonadales > Pyrinomonadaceae > PSRF01. The sequence continues at coordinate 6,117 of JBGPYG010000217.1, forward strand.
TTCGCCAGCCGTATCCCGTCGTTAGAAGAACACTATGTTACGAGCGTTGATGCCTCGTCACTGGCTCAGTTTAATAAATTCGGCCTGACGGACTCTGGCATTGTCCAACTGGTAAAAGATGAGTATTTAGTCTTGACCGACGATCTGAGGCTGGTGGGATATCTTCAGAATCGGGGTATTGACGTTATCAATTTTAACCACATTCGACCGCTTGCCTGGGGCATGTAATCACCTCAATAGGCGATAGAAGCGATTTATGAACACGACACTAATCACAGGCGCATCTTCGGGCATTGGCGAAGTCTTTGCGCGCAAGCTGGCCGCGCGTGGACGCAATGTTTTGCTCGTCGCGCGTTCGGAAGACAAGCTTATAACGCTGTGCAATGAGTTGGGCCGCTCTAACAGCATTCGCGCGCAATACGTCGCGCTCGATCTAAGCAAGCCCGAATCGCCCGCCCGCTTATTTGAGGAAGCGGAGAAACGCGGCTTGTCCGTTGACATGCTGATTAATAACGCCGG
>JBGPYG010000181.1:0-7446 GCA_041493085.1 Pyrinomonadaceae bacterium
AAGTGGCCTCTCTGGGCTTTCAATATTCGCACAAATCATGTTCATACGGTGGTTTCGGCCGACACTGGGCCGAGACATGTTCTGAGTGCATTCAAAGCTAATGCTACCCGAATGATGCTGGAAGCCGGCCAGTGGCGAAGCGAAAGAAGCCCATGGGCTCGCAAGGGCAGTAAGCGTTATCTTTGGACTGAGCAGGAACTAATCAATGCCATCGCCTATGTCATGTACGATCAAGGCGAGCCTCTACCTTGAGTTAAGGCGTGCGTGAAGCTGAGTGGCAGCATCCGGTCGCTACCGCTCACGGTTCTGTATAAGCGGGATTTCTGTTAGCTGTAGTGAAGAGCGGCAACGTTGACTCTGGTATCCGCTCGCTACCGCTCCCGGTTCTGTATCGAGAGTGGCACGCGAAGCTCAAAGCGCGCACCGCCGCCGTTAACACGCGCAACGAGCTTCGCGGAGCCGCCGGCCTCCTGCATGCGCTTGCGAACAATCGCCAACCCCAGACCGGTGCCGCGTTGCTTAGTGGTGAAGAATGGCTCCCAAACACGCCCGCGCAAGTCGTCGGAGACGCCCGGCCCACTGTCCTCTACGACAATTAGAAGATCCCCGTTAGCCACCTGTTGGGTGATCGTCACTTCCCCGCCCGCAGGCGTAGCTTGCAACGCGTTCAGAAGTAGATTGGACAGCGCGACGCGCACGGCGGAAACAGCAGCGCCGTCAAGTTCTTCATCCTTTTCGATCTCAACACTCAGTCGAATTCCTTCCTTTTCAGCGCTCACCTGAAACAGCCTTACAACGGACTGGATGAGTTGCTCGGCTCGCGATGGCAGCTCAGACGGCAATTCTTTACGCGCAAAACTCAAAAGCTGTGTGACGCTCCGGCCCAATCGATCCGTCTCGCCGATGATCAGGCTCAAATCGCGCGCGTACTCGTGGCTCAGGCTTTCGTCTTCACCCATCACCTGCGCAATCGACTTGATTGCGGACAGGGGATTCTTTATCTCATGAGCAACAGTTGCGGCCATCTGTCCCAGCGTTGCGAGGCGTTCACGTTCGGCGAGTCTTCTTTCAAGCCGGACATTCTCTTCGACAAGCCGGCAGTCTTCAATCGCAATCGCAACCTGCCCGGCGAGTATCTCGAGCACCGAGCGCGCATCCTCAGTCAGACTCCCCGAAGCAGCATCGACGAGTAGAACGCCCGAGACTCTTTCCTCGCGCCTGAGTGGATAGGCAATCGTGTAGCGGTTGGACTCGAGCAAGGGACTGCCTTCAACCGGAGCCCAGCCATTTCGACTCGACAGATCCAGAAGTTGTTCAATCCAGGGCTCCATCGCTGCCGTCTCGCGACTGGTGCCCTTGCCGTTATCGTGCTCCTCATCCAGGTTGGCACGCTTGCCGAGGACGATACGCACTTTGCGGAGATTCAGCGCGGTGGTTGTCTGTTGCTCGACAAAGTCGAGCAGGTCCGGCAACTGTTGATATTGGCCGGCGTGAGAACCTATCCGCGAAACAATCTGACGGTAGAGCGCGGCTTCGCGTGCAAACAACTTATGAAACCGTTTTTCCAGCCAACCTCGCAGAGGCGCGGCTGCCAGGGCTAACGCGAGTATCAGCAGCGCTTCAACCACACCGGCCCTAACGCCGTAGCGTGATGTCATCCAGTCGCCAATGGTTTTTATACCGTAGAGGTAAATCGTGAGGACGACCGCGGCAAACGACGCGACGATCAAACTCTCTTCAATGATCAACTCGAGATAGCGGTAACGATAGATGTAGTAAGCGAGCAGAGCTGAAGGCAGCAGCGATCCCAGATTCGCGATCGTCTTAAGATAAAGGCCGAGTGTCGTACCTTCTCCAAGACCCAGCGCCAGCGCCGCGAGAATCACGACTCCAATAACTACAAACGAAGCCGCGAGCGTTCGCATAATTCGTTGTTCGCCAGGATTCCGCGTTCTCTTGGCGATCAGCAGTTCGGTGATGACGATGACGCCAAGCACATAAGTGATCCAGGCCGCCATCCATATCACTAAGAAGTGAACCCGCTGGAGCATGGGCGCGTATTGGTGCGTCCAAATCTTGTAGATGGCGAGCGGCAGAAAAAGTGTGGGCGCGTACGAGAGGTAAATCCGAATCTTCTCGCTTCGTTTCAGCAGCCGTTCCGCGGCGGCAGCCCAGAGATAGATGTGAACGTGAAGCAGGAAGGAGTAACAAAAGGTAATGCAGATAACCGCCACAGTGTCTGCGACTCGCAGGACGGTGACCCAGTTGTTGACACTTAGCCCAAAGAGTCCATGCAGCGTAATGATCAGATTGCTGCTGTGCCAACCGCACATGCTCAGCGCCAGGGCAAACAGCACGCGCTCAATTGGACTTAAACGGCGCCGGCGGGAAACGAGTTGGATTCCCATCCACAGCGGGAGAAAGGCGCCAATGGAGTAACCGACGAGTTGTAGGACTTCGAGTGGGGACATGTTTCAGTGGGCAGTGAGCAGTAAGCAGTGAGCAGTGAGCAGTGGGCGAAAGCTACTACACATTCAACGCCGATTCCAATATTCAATACTCATTGTTACAGTGAACAACCCGCCTCTGCTCGTCGACTTCGTCCTTATAACTGCACACTGCCCACTGCCCACTGCTCACTGACTACTCGCTGCGCTGCGGGGTGGAATTACTGTAAACGTGATTTCTGTGCGCCGGTTCTTTGCTCTGCCGCTCAGGGTGGCGTTGGTTGCGAGCGGATTGGCGGCGCCCATGCCGTTGGCTTGCAGGCGCGATGCGTCAACTCCAGCCGCTTGGAAACGATCTGACAACTGTCGCGCTCGTTCCTGCGTCAGTTGTTGCAGCGACACCTCGTCGCCTTTGCTGTCAGTGTAAGCCTCAATCACAATTTGGTAATCAGGATTGCTTGCCAGCAGCGCGGCCAACGGCTCGAGCTTCGCGGCCGCCGCCGAATTGAGGGTTGCAGCACGCGGAGCACTCCAAACGGACTCCGGCAACAAAAGTTGAAAGCCTTTGGATGTTTCCTTCACCGTCCCATATTTCGCCAGCGTCTGCTTCAACGTCGCTTCAGCGGCGCGTCTCTGTTGTTCACGTGCTTCGACCTCCCGGCGTTCATCTTCCGCGCGCTTTGCACCCTCGAGACGGGCGAGGTTGATCTTCGCGGTGTCACCCTCGGACCTTACTGTCTGGAGTTCATCACGCAGACGAGCCACCTCACTGCGCTGCTCGCGCAACTGTTGGTTCGCAGTCTCCGCATCTCTTTCCGCCAACTCACGGGCGCGTTGCTCTTTTTCCAGCTCCTCGCGAAGCTGGGCAATTTCCCGCTGCGCAGAGTCTGCTGTGTTCTCCGCCGTTCGCAGCGCCTCGTCACGGCGTTGAATATCTTCACGGCGCAAACGCGCGGTGCGGCGGGACATTGCCATCTCCTCAGCCTTCGCGCCGGAAGACGTGGCCTTCCGCGCCAGCACATCGACTTCCGCTATTGGCTGATTGAATCTCAAGGCTTTCTCGGCGGCCAGCAGATCGTCTTCCGCCTGTTGCAACTCCTGCGGCGCATCTTGTTGACCGCCGGCGAATCTTGCGAGGTTCACTGCCTGGCGGGCGCCGAGCAACGAAACGGGAAGCTCGCGGTAATCCGTTGAAGCGATCTCCGGTACGCGTGGGTCTCTAAAGTAGTCGCTTGAATTTCCGATGTATTGGACATTGACTGTTTCCATTTGGCTTTTGCCGGGCCGTTGCGGGGCGATGTTTTCCAGCACCACCATGCGGCTCGGAACCTTCATGAGGAAGTGAGGCTCGGCGGTGACAATCAAAGCAAACGTCTGAAGCGGCGTGGTAACGTCAAGCTTCGAAGCTATGTATACGCTGCCACCTCTTTTAATCTCGCCGAGATTGTCTACGCGCCCATCAGGCGAAATGGCCCACAGCAGAAATGTCGTATAAATCCCGCCCAGTTCGTTCGCTCGCGGCAGATTGTCTATAGCGAGCTCCACGCGCGTTCCTCTCCGACCAGCCCGTTTCACTTTCGCTTCGCCCTTCAGTCGCGGCAGCAACGTCGTGCCACGAAACTTAACCACGACAGTTTCATCCAGCGGATAAGTGACTGCGATCGTGCGCCTGGGCACATCGCTCTGCCCAAAAGTCGTTGCGGTCGTCGCACCGTAGACGGCTGCGCAAACTAACAGCGTAACGACCGCGAATCGTGCTAAAGCGGGACGAGAACGCATAACAAACAACTCCTTGTGAATTAGTTAAAGCTAAACTCTGCCGAAGGGCTCCAGTGTAGTTGATGCAACGGCGGTATTCATTGTTGCCGACGGGTAGGAAAAGGGTCAAGTTAGCGACCGGAGGAAGTCTTGTGATATTGCGTCTTGCGGTAGGCTATTAACTGAACGCCAAGGATGGAGATTGCGGCGACCAGGAGCATATGAACGTAGCCGCCCTTATGCAGCAAAAACTTGAGAATGAACCAGAATATCAGCAGTGCCGCACTAAGAATCCACATCTGCGAAACCTTTCTAGCGAGTGTCAAAACCGCCTGCGCCAGCGGGCGGATCCACCCGCCAACGCAGGTGGTACAGACAGATTTTTAACCGGCAACGACCAACCGCCAGCCGCCCGAGCGGGAAGCCTCACGGTTGTTACCACCCCGCCCGAAACGAAAAACCGGACTGGTTTCGAGAACTCACCCAAATCGAAATCGGCAGCTGCGACCCTCCAATAGTAATAACCTGGGGGAACACTGCTGACTACGTATCGCTCTCCAGTGACAAGCCCGTCGTAAAATACATCCTGGAATCTCTCATCGCCTGCAATCTGAAGCCGATACCTGCCGACGCTCCTTTGTTTGTTCCACTGGATGGGTGTGGGGAAAGCAATCGCATGTCCAGGCATTTGCTGCGCTCGGGCTTTGAAGGAAAGCCAGGCTGGCACAAGGAGCGCGGCTAAAACAAAAAGCAGTCGCAGATTGCTTAACTGGAAAATGGGCAAGAATTTTGCTGAATGTGTTAACACAGCATGAAAGATGTCAGGTTCGCGCGTAGTCGTTTGACGTCTTCTCTGTGCAATACTCTGTGTTCTTGTGACTCGGTGGTGAATAATTCGCAAAAAAGACTCACCACTGAGACGCAGAGAACACAGAGGGGGCACAGAGAAAGAAACCAAGACACAAGCCGTTCGTCAGCTACGGGGCTTCGTTCAGTTTATAGCCGACGCCGCGAACGGTAAGCACATAGCGCGGGTGCTTGGGATCAGTTTCCAGTTTCTTCCTCAGTCGATTGATATGCGGATCAATGTTGCGTTGGTAGCCCTCATACTCCGTGCTCCAAACTCTGTCGAGCAAATCATTGCGCGACCAGGCGCGTCCCGGTTCAGACGCAAGTAATTCCAGAATCTGGAATTCAAGCGGCGTAAGATCGACGCGCGTGTCTTGCCTGATCACTTCATGCCGGCGCTTGTCGATTACCAGATCTCCGACCTGGACGCGCTCGTTGTCAGCCTCCGGCTGGATCCCGCTCGTGCGCCTCAAGAGAGCCTCAACGCGATATTCCAGCTCGCGAGGGCTAAAAGGCTTGGCCAGATAGTCGTCGGCGCCGGCTTCATAGCCGGCTACTTTATAGTCGAGCGCATCGTGAGCGGTTAAGAAGAGCGCTGGAGTTTTTACTCCTCGCTCCCTCACGCGCTTCAGCAGTTCAAAGCCGGACATCCCCGGCATCGAAACATCGAAAATGAAACAATCAAACCGGCCATTGGTCGCGGGCTCTAGTGCGGCCGCGCCGCTTTCGCGCTCTTCCACCTGGAATCCGAGCCGGCGAAAATACTCCGCCAAGAGAAGACGCATGTCGGCGTCGTCATCGACAATCAGAAGTCGTTTTCCAGCGTACTTGCTGGCTACTTGTGATGGCTGTCCCAAGTTTGTTTAGTTCCTGGAGAATGATTAGGGAATATCGCAGCGGAAGTATAGCTTAGTTTGCGTGGCGTGGCCTAAGGAAAGACTCAGCCTGAAAGACTGTTAGCAACGCTCAGCCTGGAAGGCTGTCAGATAGTAGCCGATGGTCGAAGCGCAGCGCAGACCACCAGGAGGTTAAGAAAAATGATCAGCACTCTGCAGAGTCTGTTGGAAAAAATAGTTTTTCTCTGCGTAACCTCAGCGCCCTTTGCGTCTCTGCGGTGAATTTACCCGCAAAAACAGCTCACCGCAGAGACGCTGAGAACGCAGAGGACGCGCAGAGTTCTTTTTCCGACAGACTCTGCAAGGGTGCCAGGAAGACTGGTGGCACCCCTTCACGGAGCACTATCGGAAGGAAATTCCTGAGCCTTGACGCAATCGTGCGCTGATAAGTATAGTTGCCTTTACTTTTGCAACCGTTTTTCACCCTTCCTCGACCGACTGATCAGGACTTTCGCGGCTATTTATCGCAAGATTGGTTTCCGAACTGCCGATGCGCGATCTTAAGAGACTGCTCAGATACATAAAGCCTCATTGGGACACGTTCGTTCTGGCAACGTTTGCGATGATCTGCGTCGCCCTGCTGGAAATTGCGATCCGCTCTTTGGTCGTCCCCATTTTCGATCAAGCTCTAACACCGCGCGGCGGCCAGCGTACTCAGACTCTTTTTGGCCTGCAACGGATTATTCCTGACTCCGGTTTGGCAGCGTGGAAAACGATATCGCTCCTGCTGCTCGGCTTCACTCTGGCCAAGGGGGTCGCCGAATATTTTTCCACTGTTCTGATGGCCCGCATTGGCCAGTCGTCCGTGCTGAAACTGCGTCAGGATCTCTACAGCCACCTTCTCAATCAGTCGGCAAGTTTTTTTGAACGCCATCGCACTAACTACCTGGTCTCGCGTCTGGTCACGAGTGCGGCCGCCATTGAAACAGCGGTCACGAGCACGTTGCGCGACATGCTGCGCGAGAGTTTTACTCTGATAGCGTTTCTGGGCGCGTCTTTCTATTACAGTTGGCGGCTGACTCTTGGCTCACTCGCCATCACGCCGATCGTCGCCTTACTCACGGCCCGCTTTGGTACGGCAATGCGCAATCTCTCGCGCGAGAGTTTTGAGGGCAACAAGGAACTGACCGACGCCGCTCAGGAAGCTCTTTCAAACCAAACTATCGTTAAGGCATATCGCGGGGAGCAGCGCGAGTCCGCTCGTTTCACTGCGGTCGCCCAGCGCATCGTTCGCGCCAATTTACGTACTGCCAGAATCTCCGGCTTTGCGCCGCCCACGATAGAAATGATTGGGGTGGTCTTTGTAGTTTTCCTCCTCTTCTTTGGCCAGCGGGAAATTGTTTCCGGGCGAATGAACTCCCACCAGTTTCTTGCGTTTCTGTTTGTTCTCTTTAGCAGTTACGACCCGATGCGAAAACTATCGCGGCTGCAAAACAGCATGGAACAGGCGCTGGCAGCAGCTCATCACGTTTGGGAAATAATGGACGAGCATGCCG
>JBGPYG010000131.1:0-8711 GCA_041493085.1 Pyrinomonadaceae bacterium
CGGAGATCAGAGATTCAGATATCTGGTTTGAACCGGGATCTAACATCTGACATCTGACATCTGACATCTCGGGTTTGATTGCGGAGTCGTAGTTCAGTTGGTTAGAACGCCGGCCTGTCACGTCGGAGGTCGCGGGTTCGAGTCCCGTCGGCTCCGCCACTTTGAAGCGGTTGCCCTTCAGCCAGGATGAAGCGCAACCGCTTTTCATTTTTGCTCCCGAAGTTTAGAGTCCAACTCCAGGATGTGTAACCTAACCCGGCGAGGCTAGCACTCATGCCCGACACCACGATCCAATGATTCCGGTCGCTGAAGCAATTCGAATAGTCAAACAGCAGACGAGCGTGCTGCCCGGCGAACTCGTCTCCCTGGCGCAGGCGCGTGGTCGCTTCCTTGTGCAAGACATCGTTGCTGATTCGGATCTGCCACCATTTGATCGCTCGCAGATGGATGGCTATGCAGTGCGCGCCCGCGACGTTCAGGCTGTACCCGCGAAACTCAAAATCGTTGGCGAGTCGGCGGCGGGACGTGGCTGGCATCATGAGATGAAGCCGGGCGAGGCAGTTAGGATCATGACTGGCGCGCCCGTGCCCGCCGGCGCGGACAGCGTGCAACAAGTTGAACTCACGCGCGAATCCGGCGAAGTCGAGGGGGTCGCGGAAGTTGAAATTCTCGAGGCAGCGGCGCTGGGGCGGTCGATCGTCGCGCGGGGGAGTGAAGTCAAAGCCGGTGAAATTGTGCTGCGTGCTGGCGAGCAGATAAGCGCCGCGGCCATGGCTGTATTGGCATCCTTTGGCTACGCGCAAATCAATGTTGGGATACGACCGAAAGTTGCGGTGCTGGCAACTGGAAGCGAGCTGGTAGCGATTGACCAAAGACCCGGCCGGGATCAGATTCGCGATTCAAACAATTATTCAATTGCCGCTTATGCGGAGCTGGCCGGGGCCGTTGTCGAGCGACTTCCGCTAGCCGGCGACGACACGTCCTTGTTAAAGGAGCAGGTTACGCAGGCAGCTGAGCGCTGCGATATTGTGGTTACTTCGGGGGGTGTTTCGGTCGGTGTTTACGATTTCACAAAACCCGCTTTGAGAGAACTCAATGCCGAGATCTTCTTTGAATGCGTTGCGCTCCGACCCGGCAAGCCAACGGTGTTTGCGCGGTTGCCAAATGGAACGATCTTCTTTGGGCTTCCGGGAAATCCGGTTTCAGTATCAGTTACTTTCAATCTTTTCGCCCGCACGGCGATTCTGGCAATGCAGGGAGCGAAAGAGCCGACACTGCCTGAGGATTGGGCTGTGCTCGCCCGCAGTGTTAAAGGCGCCGTTGAGCGGGAGAGTTATCTGCCGGCTCAGCTCAGCACAACTGAAGAAGGACGCCTGGCGGCCGAACCATTGAAGTGGGGCGGCTCGTCGGATTTTGTTGGGTTTGTCAGGGCAACGTCGCTGATAATCGTGCCGCGTGACACCGGCGTGCTCGAAGCGGGAACAACCGTGCGAGTTGTGCATCTTCCGGTATGAACGTGATTGCCAACGGTTCGGCCTTGTCAGAACCACCTGCGTGAGCGGGTGGCCCATGATTAGCGCTTGATTAGCTGCAAAACCTACTGCCACCCGCTCACGCAGGTGGTTCTGACAACAACCAGAACGGAGTGTGAATGGGCGAAGCTGATCGGAAAACCTGGAGCGCAAGCGCGCACGAGCGCAAGGTGGAAAATCTGTATTCCGGCGGCGTGGAAAACTTTGCGGATTGGCACAACGGTTATCTGAATTTCGGACTCTGGGAAAACGGCATAACTGATTACATCAAGGCCGCCGAGAACCTGGTGCACCGGATGGGCACTATTCTCGGTCTCACTGAAACCAGCAAACTGCTGGACGTCGCGCCCGGCATGGGCACGCAGGATATTTATTTACTCAAAAACTTCGCGCCGATATCGATCGACGGTCTTGACGTAACCTGGAAACATATTGAACACGGCAGGCGCCGCTCCCGCGAGGCCGACGCGGAAGATCGCGTGCGTTTTCACCACGGGACAGCTGTCGAGCTTCCCTTCCCTGACGGGAGCTTTACGCACGTGTTGAGCATTGAAGGGCCCGAGCATTTTGATACGAGGGAAAAGTTTTTGCATGAAGCGCGGCGCGTGTTGCAGCCGGGCGGCGTAATCGCCATGGCTGACTTCATCATGAAAAAAGCTCCCCGTAATCTGGTTGAAAAGTTGGTCGCCGAAGCGGCGCGCAAGCTATGGCAAGTACCACGCGCGAATGTTTACCCGGCCGAAGTGTATCGCCAGAAGATGCAAGAGGCTGGATTCGAAAAGGTGGAGATCCAGGAGATGGGAGCGTCGGTAATTCCCGGTTACTACTTCGAGCAAATGCGGCCTGAAACCATTCGAGCGATCAGCAAGATTCGCGGGTTCGCATTGGCCAGGCTCGGCTTGCTACTGGATATCGCCGTCTATCGCGGATTCACAATGGGATTGTTGGAGTATGTGCTCGTGCGAGGTGTGCGCAGTTAGGATGCCGAACTTGTGACTCACTGGGACTGCGGGCGTGCGGGGTCCCCGGCGGGGCAGCCCCGCTGGGGTGCTCGTCTCGCCCGCAGCAAGCAACGCGTTAACTCAACCCACCGTTGAATCTGGCAACTCATACAGCCTGGCATTCCACGAAGGCGGGCGAGACGCCCGCGGTCCCAGTGAGCTACCTGATCTTCACTGACCGCGCTTAGTGCTAGTGGGAGGAGTTCGCAGTTTCGATCCCGAAGAAACCAAGTGTGGCTTCGAGCCGGCGAAAGAACTGAAGCTTATTCAAGAGCGGATTGAGCCAGCCATTGGTGATGCAATAGTTCACATTGAAAGGCTGCGTATGATGCAGCTTGTGGTGCTGCGGTTCTAACACGAGCCGTTTGCGTTGCAGCCAGCGCGCCAGAGCGGAAGGGCTCTCCTGATGCGCCCACTTGTGAAACTGGTTAGTCCCGATAGTTGCCGCCGCCGTTAGCGCAAAACTAAACACCGAAAACGCCAGCAGGCCGGATTGCGGCATCAACCACATCAGATAAAGACAACCTGAAAGTACGGGGACAGCCAGAATACAAACGTTGCCGGTGGTCTCCACGAGACCGTGAGTGCAGATGTCTCGCGGGTAGACGTGATGAAGCCGAAAAGGCTTGACCAAACTGGGCCCAATCAGGGGAGTGTCTTCAGAGCCGTAAGTGTCCGCGGCCCAATGCACAATTCCAGAAACGAAGTCGCCCCCCAACACACCGAGAGGAATCGCCAGCGCTATCAGCCAGAGCAGTTGGAGTTCGTAGAGACGAGAGCCTGCCCAGAGGATATTGAGACTAAACACCACTGGAAAGATCAATAAGGTCGCGTGCTCGAGGAAAGAATGCAGCGGCCCCGAATGTTCCTGGATGCCGCTATAACCGGACGAAGAATTGCGGGTGACGCTGTTGTTTCCCAAGGACGCTGACATAGTTGAACTCGGCGTTACGATCTCGGTTGCTAACGTTCTCGGCTAGGTGGCCCCACGAATTCGACTGACTGATTGATCGTTCCCCTCAGTCCCCTAATTTACGATTACTGCCCTATGATCGGATTTTGCGATGAAGATTATAGTAAGATTATTCTGTTAAGCCAAAAAAAGGCAATAGCCAAGTGTTATCTACCGCACACAAGAGTGTAATAAGAATGTAATACGTCAAACGCTTGCAAATGGATCAACTTTCCCACATCGATGACGAAGGTCGCGTCAAAATGGTCGATACCAGTGACAAGGCGACCACAACGCGGCAGGCGATTGCGTCCGCGCGCGTCTTGATGTCAAGGGAAACGGTGAGCGCGGTCCGGGACCACAGAACGCCGAAAGGCGATCCACTGGAAGCCGCGCGCCTCGCCGGGATTATGGCCGCCAAGCGCACGGCCGAACTCATTCCTCTTTGCCATCCGCTGCCGCTGACTCACGTCGATGTCCAGGCAAAGATCGAAGACTATGGTGTCCATCTCGAATCCAGCGTTTCCACTAACGCGCAAACCGGCGTCGAAATGGAGGCACTCACCGCCGTGTCAGTTGCGGCGCTTACGATTTATGACATGTGCAAAGCGCTCGATAAGGGCATCACCATTTCCGATGTGCGCCTGGAACGCAAAACTGGCGGGAAATCCGGTGACTATATCAGGACGGAGCCAAGACAGGAATGAGCTTTCGATACAAGTAGCGTCCTGTTCTACTGTATATCTGCGGGCGGAAATCCGAAGATCTTCAAACTCGGTGATGACTCAATACATCAGAACCGGGAGCAGCAGCGACCGGCCATACACGCGACTTGGATTTCCGCATCTCTCCCATCGCTCCCGGCTTGATAGCCGAGCATCCAGCCAGTCGCTACCGCTCCCGGTTCTGATAGTTGAGCATCCAGCCAGTCGCTACCGCTCCCGGTTCTGATAGTTGAGCATCCAGCCAGTCGCTACCGCTCCCGGTGCTGATAGTTGAGCATCCAGCCAGTCGCTAACGCTCCCGGTGCTGATGCCGGGAGAGAGCCGGTCAATAAAACAGGGAACATCGTTTATTTCCCCGGCGTTTAGTGAAGTGTATTTAGTCGGTGGTAGAACGGAGACTTGAATATGAAGTTAGGAATTTCCCGCGATGCCCGCCCGCAAGCAACCGTGTTACTAACCGCGGCTGTGCTTTCCATCGTCCTTTGGTTCATTCCGTTTGCTGAGATTCTGACATATCCGTTCCGCATTTTCGTCACGTTCATACATGAAGGCGGCCACGCGATTGCAGCGCTGCTAACGGGTAACTCCGTCGAAAGCCTGAGCATTGCAACGAACGCCAGTGGCGAAACCTACACGACTCAGGGCGGTACAATTTCTCAGATGTTTGTGGCCAGCGCGGGCTACCTGGGCTCGATGGCATTCGGGGCTTTGTTGCTGGTGCTAATTCGCAAGACCATCGCCGCTCGCGTAGTTCTGATCGGATCAGCGGCCGTGGTTTTTGCGCTGACGCTCATCTACGGACTTATTAAACCGATCGTTTCCGGAGTGCCCTCGTCCGGAATTCCTTTTACGATCCTGGCTGGAACGCTATTGACCGTGGGATTGGTCGCGGTGGCCAGATATGCCAGCGCCCGCGTCGCAACATTCTTCGTCAGCTTTCTGGCAGTTCAGTGCGTGCTCAATGCCCTTCTCGATTTGAAGACTGTCTTTTTCCTGTCCTCGCCGTTTGCACCGTCAGTGCCAACGGATGCAATGAACATGGCAAATGCCACGGGCATTCCCGCGCTCGCATGGTCCGTAGTTTGGATTACTATTGCGCTGGGTATTCTGGGCCTGAGCATGCGGCTTTACGTGGCCAGCAGAAAGAAGCAGTTTCAACTGGATCGGCCGTTCGACCAAATACCGGCAGTCTTTCCCACGTCAATCCACGAAAGCCCGAATCTGCGCTAGCTACTGCGCGTCGTTCGAACACTCCAACAGCAGAGTGGCGGACAGGACTGCCTGTCCGCCGAACCTGGAAGCAAGCTCAGAAGCGGAGACGATACCGTCCCGTAATGCTGCGCCCCGGTCCTTCGATGCCCCAAGCCAAGCCGCGATAGTTCTGGTCAGTAATGTTTTCGAAGTCGAATGAGATATCCGACTTCTCGAATCGATATCCACCGCGCACATTGAATAAGCCATATCCTGGGATGTGATCGAAGAGCGGCGCAGACGTGGCGCTGCCAAGAACGCGATTCTGCACCTGCAAGAGCGTCTCGCCGGTCGCAATTAGAATCGTCTCATCGCCTGTTGCGCAAAGACCATCCGGACCGGGATTAACAAGTCCGCGTACGCAGGCGCCGCGGCGGAAAAAATCCTGGATATTCGTACGCGAACGCGTTGCTCCGGTGCGCCGATCCCCAAGATCGAGCGACGAGAGGCGACTTTGCCGTCCAGCAAGGCTGGAATAACCCTCGACCCAGTAGCGTTTGCCCGAGGGCTCATAGCGCAACCGCAAAAAGCCCATAGCCGGTGGCGTACCACCTTCAATATTTGGCGGTAAACCGTTGGCCTTGTCCTTCGCGCGGACATAGGTAAAGTTTTCGGCGAAGGTCCAGTTGCGAGTGAAAGGAATGTTCAGGGTGTGCTCGACTCCCCAGATTCTTGCGTTGGTAAAGTTGGTGCGGATCAACACCGGCGCCGCCGAAAGAGGAACAAACACTGCGCCGTTGGCATTTTGACTCGTGATTGTTTGATCTCCCAGCATTTTGCCGACTGCGCCCGGCGGCAGAATGAGTGCTTGCTTCACAATCGCATCGTTGATGTCGATCAGGAACCAGGTAAAGTCGCCATCAAAACGCTTATGTCGAAATCGCACGCCGGCGTCAAAGTTGTGGCTAATTTCCGATCGCTGCTTCTGCACCGGAATTCCGGTGGAGATTGCGCTCGCGTCCGCCGCAGTTCCAACAGTTCCGCCCAACGCTGAGGCGCTGAAAAAGTCGGCCTCGAATCCGTCGCCGGTTAAGCCGAGCGTGCCCAGGTCGGTGATGTTTGGCGCGCGAAACCCGCGGCTATAGTTGAAAGCAAAGCTCACCGGTTTAACCGGCGTCACTACAAAACCCACACGGCCTGAAAAATCGCTGACTCGCAAGTGATCGTCCGGCCAGAGGCGCGCACCGGCGACGACAGGACTATCAGCCGCGCGGGCGCGATACGACGCTACGTTGTATCGCAAGGCTCCGCTCAGGCGCAGTTTATTTGGGATTGCGTCATAAGTGTCCTGAACGTACAAGCCGCCCAACTGGTATCGTGCCTCGTTAGGGACTCGTGGACGCGACAGCGTGACCGCTAGCGTTACCGGATTGAAGACATACGCCGGCGAGCGTTCGCGTTCATAGTAGTAATCGCCGCCGAAGAGCAACGTATTGTTGGATGCAAGTTGCTTGTCCACAAAACCACCGAAACCGAAGACTCGCGTCCGCTCGTACTGATGTGTAATTCCGCCATTGGGGTTTCCCTGCCCTCCCTGATTGACGCGCTCCTCCCGCTGTGAATTGAAGGAGTAATGTAGCGAAAGATTATCAAAGAGGCCGACTCCCTGCCGCAAATAACGTGCGTAGAGAAAATCGTTCATCAGGTTACGGAGATCGGCGATCCGATTACCGTCACCACCGAGGGTCTGGTCATATCGCTTGCCACCATCCTGCTGGCCCCGTTGATAATGGAGTATCCACTGTTCTTTTGTGCTGTGCGCATAACTCATGTGCGCCAGACCGCCATACTGCGTAAATGCGGTATCGGTAAGCCGCGTTCCGAGAATGTTCGAAGGCAAACCCAGGAAGCGCGTGACGGCCGCGTGAGGATCGAGACCGTGACCGGAGCGTAGAGTGTTGACGCGGCGGGCGGCTACGTTTAGCAAAAGACCGAAGCGCCGCGTGCCATAGGTAACCAACGTGTTGCCGCCATACGACAGATCAGCGCTCGTAAATGAGGTGTTCACCTCTCCATGCGTTTCGGGACTGGCGTAGCCAAGCGCCGGCGTGCGGGATACAAGTTGCACAACGCCACCGATTGAATCAGAACCATATTGCGCCCCGTTTGGTCCACGCAGCACTTCAACTGTGCTGAAGTTGCTTGCATCGTTGAGATCCAAAAACGTGTTAATGCCGCCGCGCATTGCTGAGGTGGTGTAGCGCACGCCATCGATGTAGACAGATACTTTGTTTCCCACCAGGCCTCGCACGAAAATGCCTGCAATCGTCGGGCTCGTGCGTTGCAACGACAGGCCAACCTCTTCATCGGCCACCTGGGCAAGCACTGCTGTAGTGCGCTGCTGGATGGCGCTTTGGGAGATAATATTCAAAGCTTGTGGCACGCGATCTTTTTCCTGGGCCTGGCCTGTATCAGCAGTAACCGTCGTTTGGTCCTGGAGCGGAGCGACGGCGAGTGTGGCGTACACTTCGGCATCGCCTGCGCTAAGAAGAGCCGATACGCGGTGAGGAGCGAACCCCGCCTGCGTGATCCTGATCTCATACGAACCTCGTTGAACACCATCAAACTTAAATCGCCCGCTTGAGTCGGTGGTTGTGGTTCTAAGTACGGCTTGTTGCGGATGCACCAGCGTCACTTCAGCGCCGCTCACGGCGTCGCCGTTTTGGTCTTTCACAGTGCCACTGATGCTTCCCGTCGACGTTTGCTGCGCTGTTATCGCGATCGCGCAGACCAGCGAAAGCAAGAATGTGATTGCCAGTCGAGTTCGGTTCGTTAAAGTCTTACTGGTTGTCATGATTTCCTCTTTAGCTTTTGTGCTGGAGCAGCATCACGTGGAAGCTGCGCAAGAGTGGATTCGAAACGCGGGAGACTTTAGCGTGCGCAGGAAACTACTACCAGCAGTCGTAGCGGGAGGGTAGGTCTAAGCTTATACGCTTTCGATAGCAGTGGGTGGGTGGACTGATCCGAGCAAAAGCCCGACGTTTGGGGAGGGTTTCTCAGTATCCTCTTATTACCTCAGCGCAAAGACTGCGTGTTCGATGAGGTAGTGGACTCTGGAAAGCAGGAAAGGACTGGTAGCTGTGATGGCGAGCGTGGTCAGCACCATACTCGCCGGGCCCCAGACTAATAGATTTGTGAAAGCATCGCGGCGGGAAGCAAGGCGCCAGTCGGTAGCTGCCAGGGCGATAAGCCTGCGCACGCGGGACTTGATGCCTTTAGTTTCCTCATCACCCAACAGGAAAACACCCGC
>JBGPYG010000057.1:0-13154 GCA_041493085.1 Pyrinomonadaceae bacterium
CTGGCGCCATGATGATCGCGGAGGAATCGACCGCGTGGCCGCAGGTCAGTCATCCTGTTTATGCCGGGGGCCTTGGCTTTGATTTCAAGTGGAACATGGGTTGGATGCACGACACGCTCAAATACTTCCAAACTGATCCACTCTTTCGCGGCGGCAATCACAATGCGCTGACGTTTGGTTTGCTTTACGCCTGGAGTGAAAACTTCATCCTGCCATTTTCACACGACGAAGTTGTGCACCTGAAGGGATCACTGCTGAACAAGATGCCGGGAGATGTCACGCAGAAGTTTGCCACCCTCCGCGCGCTTTATGCATATATGTGGGCGCACCCGGGGAAGAAGCTCTTGTTCATGGGCGGCGAGTTTGGGCAGTGGCGCGAGTGGACGGAAACCGAAAGCCTTGACTGGCATCTGCTGGAAGACCCAGCGCACAAGGGAATACAAAGTCTGATTAGCGATCTCAACCGCATCTACCAGAAGAAGCACGCTCTGTGGGAAGCAGACGGCGAGCCGGCAGGCTTTCAGTGGATTGACGCAAACAATGCATCGGAAAATATTGTTTCGTTTATTCGCAGGTCACCGTCAACAGGTCGCGAGTTGATTTGCGTCGGCAACTTTGCGCCTGTTCTCCGTGAAAACCACCGGCTCGGTTTGCCGCGGAAGGGAACGTATCGATTGATCGCGAACACCGACGCGGAAGTTTACGGAGGAAGCGGGGTCAAGACCGTCAAGTCGATCAAAGCTGAAGAGGAACCAATCCACGGTCAGCCGTATTCAGCAGTTGTTACGCTGCCGCCACTGGCGACGCTGTGGTTTGAGGCGCCTCGTCCCCCAGAACGGCCAGTTCCGATATAGTAATGATCGACTTCAAATCCATATGCTTGGTTGGAACGAGTCGATGGCCGAGCATGTCAACACCAGCCTGACTTTGTTCGAGTACTATGTAGCCAATCAAAGGCTCATACTCACCGTCCGCCGGTTTCATATCCACAAAGGCCACTTCGTTAAAGATGGGACGGAAGCCTTCTATCTGAATGCGTACAGGCCCACACACTTCGGCTGTAACAGTTTCTTGGGTTGCTGTTTCAACTTGGATTTCGGTTGAAGACTCCAGCCGCCCCAAGCGATCCTTCCATGCGCTTGGCAACACCATCAAAGACGCGCCGGTATCGACCAGGGCGTCGCACCGCAGCGCCTTGGAAAGATCGGCGGCGTTTTCTATTGTGACTGAAGCAACTATTCTTCCCAAATTCATATCCTTCTACTCCTAACAGTGAACTATACACCTGGTTAAAACCGCCAGCGAACCGTCTGAAGTCATGTGACGAGCACGATGAAAGACTTTTTGCTCCGCGCTTGAGCTCGTCGCGCCGAGGCAGTAGGGGACTACCGCCGCGAACTATTCATCGTGTATCTTCGCCTCAAATGATCAACTGGAACGACATTCGAAAGCAGTTTCCGGTTACGGAAAACTCCACCTATCTAAACGCGGCGGCGGCGGGGCCACTATCGCGGGCGACGATGGCGGCGGCGACTGACTACTATCAGCAGATGATGAACGATGGCGACACTCACTGGGATGAGTGGCTGGCAAAACGCGAGGACGTGAGACGGAAAGTGGCAGCCTTCATCAATGCTGAGTCCGATGAGGTTGCGCTCACGACCAACACATCGGCGGGAATGAATATCATCATTGACGCGCTGGAAGCGCATGGCGAAGTCGTCTCCTGCGATCTTGAGTTTCCAGTCTCGACCCTCCCCTGGATGAATCGCCGCATTCCCGTGCACCTGGTGAAGTCAGTTGCAGGCGAAGTGCGGATCGATGACGTCCGCAGCGCGATGAATGTGCGCACAGGCGTAGTCTGCTTGAGCCATGTGCAGTATTCCAATGGTTTGCGAATGGACCTTGAAGAGTTGGGGAGCGCGAAAGGTGGGCACGCGCTGGTAGTCAACGCCAGCCAGTCGGCGGGAGTCTTTGAGATCGATGTGAAGCGGACGAAGATCGACGCACTTTGCGCGACGGGCCACAAATGGATGCTTGCAGGTTACGGCAGCGGGTTCGTTTATTTATCGCGGGAACTATTGGAGCGATCCAAGCCCCGCGCGATCGGCTGGCTGAGCGTCGAAGATCCCTACTCCGACCGAAACGACGAGATTCATCTGCGCCACGATGCGGCGGCGCGCGCGGAGCTTGGCTGTCCACATTTCGCAGGGATGTTTGCTTTGGGTGCGTCAGTTGATCTGATTGCCGAGGTCGGCATCAAAAACATCGAGGAGCGCGCGCTCTCACTGAATCGGTTTTTAACCACTCGCCTGACCGATTCAGGATGGAAAGTTCTCTCGCCCCTTAGCGATGAGCGGATGCGTTCCGCGGAGACTTTGGTACAGGCAGACGATCCGGCACGCCTGGTTGCGCAGCTTGCCGAGCGAAAGATAATCGTCACCAGGAAGCCGCAGGGAATTCGCGTAGCGACTCACTTCTTCAACAATGAAGAGGATATTGAGCGACTGATAGAGGCGCTTGCGATGGGTAATTAACCGCGCATTTACTGGGACCGCGGGCGTCTCGCCCGCCGCGAGCGCGAAGCGCGAAGAGAGGTTGGATTGAGCTCGTTGCGACGGTCAGCGCGCTTGGCGGCGCTTGGGCGGGCGAGACGCCCGCGGTCCCAGTAAACAGACGCTCGTGCTGGCAACCTTGAGCCAGTTCCTCCCGCTGCGGACCCAAGTTGTCGACTATTTTCTCGCGCGCTTTTTACGAGGCGCGGGTTTAGGTTTCTTTGTAGCAGTTGGCCGCTGAGGTTCGCCAAAGTAATTTCGTGAAAGCTTGCTGAAAGTCTGCGTGATAGGCGATTCGTAGCCGCCGATTAATCTCGCGATGCCCAGCTCCCAGTTTATCTGCGCGCCTTCAATCCACCATCTAACGAGCCTGCCCTTGTCGACCGCTTCGCTCACGGTTTGCAGGGGTACGATCCCCACGCCCATGTCTTCTTCCACCATTCGCCGGATCGCTGCCTGGCGGCTCAACTCCATTGAGACGTGAAGCGTCACACCGGCCTGCGCGAAAAACTGATCGATTAGCCGGCGAGTGTTGCCGCCGCGCTCGCCCAGAATTAGTTTTTCTCCAGCCAGCGTGTAGGCGCTGATAGTGCGCTGCTTTGCCAGGCGGTGACGTGGCGACGCCACTGCGACCAGTTGGTCCTGACTGAGCCGCTCGGTGTTAATGCCCCGCGCCTCTACGGGCAATGAGACAAAGGCAATGTCGAGCTCGCCCGCAAGAATCTGCTGCACCAGGGCCTCGCTAGTACCGGAAACCACTGTGATCTCGGCGCCCGAATGTTGTTTACGAACTTCCTTCAGGAGCTTTGGCAAAACATCCGTCGTGACCATGGCCGAAGCACTGCCAACTCGCAAACGCCCGCGTTCGGCACCAGCCAGCTCGGCGATCTCATCGACAGCCGCATCGTGGTCGCGCAGGATTTGGCGCGCACGTTGCAGCAACTGCTCGCCCGCTTCAGTCAACATCACGCGGCGCGGCGCGCGAATAAACAGTTTCGCGCCCAGCTCATTTTCCAGTTGCCGGATCTGCATGCTTATCGCGGCCTGGGTTACGTGGACGCGTCGGGCGCCCGCGGTGAAGGTGCCTAATTCGGCGATGGCGACGAAGGCTCTTATTTGTCGAATTTCCATAAGGACAAGGATCGCTACCCACCCGCTAACGCAGGTGGTACTGACAAGATCGGTTACAAACGGCTACAAGCTGTTATCAACGGCGGTTATTGTAATAATAAAATCTTTTAGTTTCCATTATAAATCCGCCTTACCTAGAATGAGCAAGAGATAGCCCATCATAACTGACGAGCACAGTTCCCCCGACCTATGGTTACCACTGAGAGAAGACAGACAGATTTTTTAAGCACTCGTGGCCCGGCATCAAGGCGTGCTGTCGTGGGAGTTGACGGAGGTGGAACTAAGACTGAAGCAGTAATCCTAGACGCTAATTTCGTGACACTCGGCGAAGGTTTTGCCGGTCCCTCAAATCCTCTGCGAGTTGGAATTGCTAACGCTGCCCTGGCGATTCGCGAAGCAATCGATAGAGCCTGTGAAATGGCGCATCTCCGGCGAACCGACCTGGTAGCCGCGGAGATAGGGTTGGCCGGCGCACGCCGGCAGGAGTTGAGTGCGCGCATGCGCGAAGCCTTGCTCAACCTGGGAATCGGCGAGATTGTTGTCGTTGGCGATGCTGATATTGCGCTGTACGGCGCTACTGAGGGCGAACCCGGGTTGATTGTCATCGCCGGCACGGGCTCGATTTGCTGCGGCATAAACGCGCGCGGCAAGACGATGTGCGCGGGTGGTTGGGGACCAATCGCCGGGGACGAGGGCGCCGGCGCCTGGATCGCGCGGCAAGGTTTGCGAGCAATCGCCCACGCGGTGGATGGGCGTGGAGCCACAACCTCCCTGACCGCCGCTGCCTCTTCCTACTTTCACGTTTCCGATCCGAATGATCTTTCAACTGCCATTTATGCGCCAACCATAACTAACGAGCGCCTCGCGGGATTTGGTAGGTATGTGATCGAAGCAGCCAAGGCAAAGGATCGAATCGCGCGTGAGATCCTGGCCGCGGGTGGCAGGGAGCTGGGGTTGGCAGCCGCGGCAGTGATTCGTAATCTGAAATTGGACCGTGAGACTTTTCCCGTGGCTTACGTCGGAGGAGTCTTCGACGGGGCGGGTGAGCTTGTCTTGTCGTCAATGCGTGAAGAAGTGAAACGGGTGGCTCCCAAAGCCTATCTCGCGCCACCGCGATATTCTCCCGCGGTTGCGGCTGCACGCATGGCGCGCGAACATATGAACCATATGGCGCTGGCCGGTTGAGTGACCTTTCTAAGTGACTACCAGATGAACTCTGAAAATTCGGATCCGCTTCCCATCACGGAACAAGAGAATCTGAACACGAGCAACCTAAGTTCCTTGCCGCTCGGTGAAATCATCCGCCTGATGAACGACGAAGATTCGCTGGTCGCTGCCGCAATTGGCCTGGTGCTTCCGGAAATAGCGCAAGCTGTCGAGGGAATTGTCAGCCGGCTAAAAAGTGGCGGCCGGCTTTTCTATATCGGCACCGGCACCTCGGGGCGCCTGGGTGTGCTTGACGCCGCCGAGTGTCCGCCGACGTTCGGAGTGTCGCCGGATTTGGTCCAGGCAATTATCGCCGGCGGTTTTGAAGCATGTTATCGTGCGGTTGAAGCTTCGGAAGACGACGCTGAGGCGGGTGCAAACGATCTCCAGGCCCGCGGCTTTGATAAGAGCGATGTGCTGGTCGGAATCGCGGCATCGGGCCGCACTCCCTACACGGTTGGGGCAGTATTGCAGGCGCGGCGTTTGGGGGCTTTTACCGTAGCGCTCACTTGCTCTCCCCATTCTCCGATTACCGCAGCGGCTGAGATTAGCATTGTAACGGTCGTTGGCCCGGAAGTCGTGGCCGGCTCGACGCGACTAAAAGCCGGCTCTGCGCAAAAAATGGTCCTCAACATGTTGTCTACCGCGACGATGGTAAAGCTCGGTTACGTGACCGGCAATCGGATGACAAACGTGCAGCCGCGCAATTCCAAACTGCGCGCGCGCGCTGTGCGGATACTCATGGCGGAGGTTGGCATTGACGAGCGCGGCGCGGTTGAGAATTTGGAGAAGGCTAATGGTAGCTTGCCGGCAGCGTTGCTGATGGCAAAATCGGGATGCTCATTGGAGGATGCTGAGCGCGCACTACTCAATGCGAGCGGTGTGTTAAGCCGCGCCGCGGAGATGCTCCACGATACCTAGAAGAAATACGATCCACGAAACCACACGAACTATCACGAAACAGGTACGCCGTTCGAGTTCGAGTTATTTCGTGTGATTTAGTGGATCGATTCAAATGTTTACTAAGACGGTGCCCCAGGTCTCAAATCTCTGTTGCTGAAACTCTAAGATCAAATGAAGCCGATCGATCTCGTCATTATCTTTGGTTACTTAATCGGCATCACGCTCTTCGGCGTTTGGTTTTCCCGTAAACAAGAAACGACGCGCGACTACTTCCTTGGCGATCGCACCGTGCCCTGGTGGGCTATCGCTGCCTCCATCGTCGCCACCGAGACTTCCACCATCACCTTCATCTCCGTTCCCGGGATCGCGTTTGCGCGGAATGGGAATTTTCAGTTTCTCCAACTCGTCTTCGGCTACCTGCTCGGCCGCATTGTTATTTCGCTGCTTTTCATCCCTTCGTATTTTCGCGGCGAGTTGATGACCGTCTATCAACTGCTTGAACGACGTTTTGGCAATCGCATCAAAATGCTCGCTGCGTCGCTCTTCGTTGTCATGCGTAACATTGCCGACGGCATTCGCCTCCTGCTGACGGCGTTTGTGCTGGCGGCGGTCTACACGGCTTTTCAACCGCAGGCGAACCCGGAGACGATTGTAATCGGCTCAGTGATACTGCTCGGCGTGGTGATGATCATCTTCACTTACTTCGGCGGCATGGAAGCAGTTATCTGGGTTGAGGTGGTGCAGTTGGGAATCTATCTGGCGGGCGCGGCGATGGCCGGCGTCATTCTCATCATGGCCATCAAGGGTGGTTTTGGCCAGGCTATCAATCTCGGCGAACAGTACCACAAATTCAATTTCATTGATTTCGGCATCAGGCCGACTGCTTACGCGTTTACCGCGCCGTTTGCGAGCCGCTCGTTTAGTTTCACCTTGCCGATTGATTTCACGAAAACTTACACGCTGTGGGCGGGGCTACTCGGCGGATGTTTCCTGACGATGAGTACGCATGGGACGGATCAGTATTTGGTGCAACGCTATCTTTGCACAGACAAGCCGCGACGAGCAGCTCTTGCCTTGCTCACGAGTGGTGCAGTCGTCTTCGCGCAGTTTGTCGGATTCTTGTTTATCGGCGTGCTGCTGTTCGCGTTTTACGCGCCGCATACCGACCCTGCTTATGGCACTCTCGCGAACGGTGTGGCGACGCTTCCTGTCGGCGGAACGTTCCAGGTAGTTGGCGGCGATCGCGTGTTTCCCGACTTCATCACCAAGTTTATGCCCTCGGGTTTGTCGGGGCTGGTAGTGGCCGCGATTTTTGCCGCCGCCCTTTCGTCATCGCTCAACTCAATCGCGGCAACTGCCGTTAACGATCTTTACAAGCCGTTCAGACCGAAGCGCGATGACAAACACTATCTGCGCGTGTCCCACTGGTTGACGCTGCTCTGGGGCATCATTCAAATAGGCGTGGCGCTGATAGCCATGCGCCAGAATCGTTCCGCACTGGATCAGGCATTATCAGTAGCGTCGCTGATTAACGGTCCAGTACTGGGCGTTTTCCTGGTTGGGACATTTCTGCGGCGCGTCAGCGAACCGCCGGCGCTCATCGGAATGGTGACGAGCATGGTCGTAATGCTCTACATCCGTTTCTGGACACCAATCGCGTGGACCTGGTATGTGCTTATCGGCAGCTTAATTACTTTTCTGGTGGCCTGGCTGGCCGGGTTTGCCTTTGCGCCCGCCCCGAGCGAACGTCGCGACGAGCTTTCGCCCACGGCTTGATCAAAGGGAGCCCGCGAAGCGCGGCGATAGCATAAAGCCTGGGGTGGAGCGAAGCGGAACCACAGGATCGTTGGTGGACAAAAGCAAGAGCCCGCGAAGTGGGCGACAGAGTTTCAGCATGAGTTAATCGCGGCTTTGCGCTATCGCACGCTTCGCGCGCTCGGTTCTTCTCGCCTTCGCCATCCTGGGGTTCCGCTTCGCTTCGCTCCACCCCAGGCTTTATGCTTCCACCCGCTACGCGGGTTTTGGAGAGTCTGTCCGCATCATGTTCAATGCCTCGTGGGAGTGAGATTAGTTAATAGATGACCCAAAAACCTTTACCCGCAATTCGGCGCAGTCTCGCACTTCTTCTGTTGGCAGCTATGTTGACTGCAGCCTTAGCACAGTGGCACGGCTTTACGGAAGCACGCGCGCAGACACCAGACGTCAAACCGTATTCTTCGAAGCCAACTAGAGATGCGCTGAAATGGGCCGACAAGGAATTGCGACGCATGTCGCTCGACGAAAAGATCGGGCAGTTGATTTGTGTTGGAATCAACGCCACGTTTCTGAATCAGGACAGTGATGGCTTCAAAGCCCTGCGCCACCAGGTTGAAGACAATCACGTGGGCGGCATCATCCTGTTTCGCGGGCCAGTGTATGAATCGGTTGTCCTGGTTAACCGCATGCAGAACCTGGCGCGTTATCCGTTGCTCATCTCCGCGGATCTCGAAGCCGGCTCAGGAATGCGCTTCGACGACACCGTGAACCTCCCCTGGAACATGGCGGTGGGCGCTACAGACAATCCAGAATACGCACGGCGTCAGGGTGCGTTGACTGCGCGCGAGGCTCGGGCGCTCGGCGTGCAGCAGATTTATGCGCCGGTGGCTGACGTTAACAACAACGCCGCGAATCCGGTAATCAATGTTCGCTCCTACGGAGAGGACCCGGCAGCGGTGGGCCGCTTTGTTGCGGCCTTCGTCGAAGGCGTGCAGAGCAACGGCGTGATCGCAACGGCGAAACACTTCCCCGGGCACGGCGACACGGCGACTGATTCGCATCGAGGCTTACCAGAAATCGACGTCAGTCGTGAACGATTGAACGCGATCGAGCTGGTTCCGTTTCGCGCGGCGGTGAAGTCGGGAGTGGGTTCCGTCATGACCGGCCATATAGGGATGCCGCAAGTTGATCCCACCGCGGTGATGCCTTTGCCGCGTGACGTGAAGTTAAAGCCGATTGACACAGATGAAGGTGGCGAAGTTGTAGTGGAGAAGGGAACGATGCCCACTTCGCTATCGCCAGTGATGAACCTCATCCTGCGCCGCGATCTGGGCTTTGATGGACTGATTGTTACCGATGCGATGAGCATGAGCGGTTTGACTCTTTACTTCACGCAGGAAGAAGCTTCCGTGCGCGCGCTGGAAGCAGGCGCCGACCTCTTGCTCAAGCCCGCCGACCCTGACGCGGCTTTTCGCGGCGTGCGTGAGGCGGTGAAGAAAGGCCGGCTCAAGGAGCAGCGCATCGATGAATCGGCGCGTCGCGTGCTCGCCGCGAAATACGATCTTGGTCTGGTCAAGCAGAAAATCACTCCGCTCGATGCGATCGACCGAAACGTGGCCGGCAAGCAGTCTGTCGAACTTGCGCGCGAGGTTGCCGAGCACGCGATTACGCTGGTTAGGAACGACGACAACCTTGTCCCGTTGAGATCTCTGAAACCTGAGTCGCGCATTTTTAACCTCGCTATCACAAACGGCGATGATCGTTTATGGATCGCCAACGCTTTTGCTGGCGCAATCTCGGAATCAGGACACAAGATTGAGACGCTGGTGCTCGACGATCGCTCGAGCGATGCCGAAGTTCAGAAAGCTTTGGAACGAGCTAGAGGGGCGGATATGGTCATCGCTTCACTCTATGGCCGCGTGAGGACCGGCCAGGCGCGCAGCGTAGGCTTGCCCGAACCTGGCGCCAAGGCGCTGGCAACTTTGATAACAAACAAAACGCCGGTTGTCGGGATCAGTTTTGGAAACCCTTATCTGCTGCAAAGCTTTCCTGAGCTCCGCACGTATCTAGTTGCGTATGGCGACATGCCGAGTTTGCAACAAGCGGCGGCCCGCGCTCTGTTAGGCGAAATCGATGTCACGGGGAAGTTGCCGATTTCTTTGCCCGGGCTTTATCCGCGCGGTTCGGGGATTCAACTGAAGCGCGTCCAGTGACGCCTATAACTTGATCCTGGGACCGCGGGCGTCCCGCCCGCAATGAGCGCGCAGCGCGAACAATTCGGTGCGTCAAGGTTGTGTGCTAACGCAGCAACTGCGGGCGAGACGCCCGCGGTCCCAGGAATAGAGGAGTGACAAAGAGCCACGAGTTGTTTTATCTTGAGGTGACGATTCATGAAGAAGGTTGAGGAAAGACTTGATCGGCTCGAGCGCATTGCCAGGTTACTGGTGCGCGCCGGACTTCGCGCACGCCGCGAGCTGCGCCAGCAGGATGACAAGATTACCATCATGATGGACGCGCAGATAAAAAACGAAGAACGATTTGCAAAACTAGCTGAGGCGCAAACGGAGTTAGCGGAATCGCAAGCGCACACCGACCGTCGCCTCGCCGGCTTGATCGACATCATCAAGGAAGGTCGCAACGGCAAATCTCGGTGAAACCGAAAGCACCCTGAAACGACATAAGCTCGTCATACCATTTTCCGAAACTCTCTGTCTTGACTAACCTGCATTCGACTCTTACTCGATTAACGCTGACTAAGTTCGCCAGATGTTATGTTGCTGTTCTTCTGTTTGCCTTAGCACTTCCTACTCCAGCCCTTCCAACTAAGCCGCCTAGCAGTTTAAAAAAGACGAACGCTGCTAGTGTTGCTGTCTCGGCGCAAAAGCTTGAAGCAATCGACGGCGAAGTTGAGAGTGAAATTAAGCAGCATCATCTGCCCGGCGCGGTGGTTTTGGTTGCCCGAAAAGGAAGCGTTGTCTGGCGGAAGGCGTATGGCGCGCGCGCGGTTGAGCCGGCGCGCGAAGCTATGACCGCGGACACGATTTTCGACGTCGCCAGTCTTACGAAAGTTGTGGCCACCGCGACCAGCATCATGATTTTGGTCGAACGCGGAAAACTCCGGCTGAGCGATCCGCTGTCAAACTACATTCCTGAGATCAAAGGCGAGGGCAGGGAACGAATTACGATTGAGCTGCTCCTGACTCATCGCGCCGGTTATGCGCCCGACTTTGATTTGAAAGATCGTTGGACGGGTTATGGCGAAGCAATCAAGAGACTGGTGAGTGAGCCGCTGCGCAATCCTCCCGGCGCCAGATTCGTTTACAGCGATATAAATTACATCGCGCTCGGTGAAGTTGTTCAACGCGTTAGCGGTCTTCGTCTCGACGAATTTGCGCGCCGAAATATTTTCGTACCCTTGGGAATGCGTGACACGGGCTTCCGGCCGCTGAT
This sequence comes from Pyrinomonadaceae bacterium, assembly GCA_041493085.1. GTDB lineage: Bacteria > Acidobacteriota > Blastocatellia > Pyrinomonadales > Pyrinomonadaceae > PSRF01. The sequence goes on from JBGPYG010000057.1 coordinate 11,001, forward strand.
GCCAAGCAGAAGCCCGACCATAAGGAAGGGCTCCTTTCAAGCCGCCTCAAGAGCCCTTCCTGATGGTCGGGCTTCTGCCAATGCGAACCTGCGCGCGCGCATTGCGCCGACGGAAAAGCGACGCGGCCAACTTAGTTATCTCGGTGACAAACCTCAGGAGTCGGAAGCTGACGCGGATACATGGCTACGCGGCGAAGTTCACGATCCCACTTCGTATCGCATGGGTGGCGTGGCGGGCCACGCCGGACTTTTTTCCACCGCGGACGATCTCGCCATCTACTGCCAGATGATTTTGGACGGCGGTCAGTACAGAGGCATTCGGATCTTGTCTCCGTTAACAGTGGCGGAGATGACGCGACCGCGTTTGGTTTCAGAACCCGGGTGGACACGCGGTCTGGGATGGGACATCAACACCAGCTTTTCTACCAATCGCGGCGATCTATTTCCGCTTGGCTCGTTTGGCCATACGGGTTTCACGGGCACTTCGCTTTGGATCGATCCCGCGAGCAAAATGTTCGTCATCTTCCTAAGCAATCGGGTTCATCCGGATGGCAAAGGTGACGTAGGCTCCTTGCGCGGCCGCGTGGCCTCAATTGCCGCCGGCGCGGTCACTGATCTAGCGATGGTTTCGCGCGCGCGTCTTGAGCTGTCGCAGTACTATCAAACATTGACAAGTGACCTGGGCCGCTTCACGGCCTCGCGGGAGCAGGCCCTGGCGATGTCATCTGGCAGTGTCAACGCCACTGATGCGAAGGTACTGACTGGAATTGACGTGCTCGAGCGTGACGGCTTCAAGCAATTGGCGGGAATGCGGGTTGGTTTGGTGACTAATCAAACCGGCCGCGATCGCGCCGGGCGTTCCACGATCGACGTTCTCTACCAGGCCCCGGGCGTAAAACTAGTGGCGTTGTTTTCTCCCGAGCACGGCATACGCGGCGCTGCCGATGAAAAGGTATCAGACTCAAAAGACGAACAGACCGGGCTTCCCATCTATTCGCTGTATGCCGAGACACGAAGACCAAAGCCGGAGCAATTGAAGGATCTCGATGCTATCGTTTTCGACATCCAGGACATCGGCACGCGTTTCTACACCTACATCTCCACGCTCGGCTACGTGATGGAGGAAGCTGCGAAAGCTCAACGACCGGTCTTTGTTCTAGATCGTCCGAATCCGATCGGCGGCGTTGACGTCGAAGGCCCGGTTGCCGATGCCGACAAACTTTCGTTCACCGCTTATCACGCGATTCCAGTCAGACATGGAATGACGATTGGCGAACTGGGGCAACTCTTCAATCAGGAGCGACAGCTTGGTTGCGATCTGCGCGTCATTAAGATGGAAGGCTGGCGGCGCGCGATGTGGCTCGATGAAACCAATCTGTGGTGGGTGAATCCGTCGCCAAACATGCGCAGCCTGACCGAAGCGACTCTTTATCCCGGCATTGGACTGCTGGAAACTACCAATGTGTCTGTAGGGCGCGGCACCGACACGCCATTTGAAGTGGTAGGCGCGCCATGGATCGACGGACAGCAACTCGCTTCGTACTTAAACAACCAGAGGATCGCCGGCGTTAGGTTTGTTCCGCTGCGCTTTACGCCGGCAAGTTCAGTGTTCAAAGGCGAGGAGTGTGGCGGCATAAACATCATCATCACTGATCGCGCCAGGTTTCGCCCGGTCTTCAGCGGGTTGGAGATTGCCGTTGCCTTGCGCAAGCTTTACCCGGCGCAGTGGAAAGTTGATAACTACATCCGACTGCTGGTCAACGCGGACACGCTGGAAAGATTGATGCGCGGCGAATCGGCGGGTGACATTATGCGTTCATGGTCTGAACGCTTGGAAGAGTTTCGCAAAGCGCGCGGGCGTGTGTTGCTATATCAATGAGAGCCTTGGTCTACAGTTCGTGGGTCAACAAAAACAGAACCGGGAGCAGTAGCGACCGGGTGGCGCGTACGACATAGAACACCGTTTCGAATGCGCGAATTTCGTGCCGGACACATTCCGTTGATCCAAAATGAACCGTCGTCGTGATTGGAATGCCCAACAACGTAAGTTTTTTATTTTCGTAGCCGACCCGGGCGCTACTGCTCCCGGTTCTGTATTCGTGTTAGCTACCAGGACTCGTGCAATCAAGTCTCAGCTTGCCTGGTTACGCATCA
>JBGPYG010000229.1:0-6484 GCA_041493085.1 Pyrinomonadaceae bacterium
CAGCGGTTTCAGCATTGCGCGTCTTACTTCTCGATTGATGTCGTCCATTGGCTGGTCAGCGAGGGAAGGTCATTTCGGTTGCGGTACTTTGTCGGGGACTTCTTCCGGCATCTTCACCACTTCCTGCCAGCCGGAATTGTCTGCCCGCATTTGGGCAGTGAGATCGTCGCGCAGTTTGCGCAGCTTGTCGCTTAGCAAACACGGATAGTTGTTGATGTCGGGAAAACGCTTGCGCTGGTCGGCGACGAAGGACTTTTGCTTTTCGATCGATGGGATCGAGGCGTGCTGACCATTTTCCCAGAAGGGAACCAGAAGACGCTCGACACGCGCGGCGCCGGGAATCTCAATCTCCTCATCGTCAAGTCCGGTCACATCGCCAACGTAGTTGCCACTAGCATCGATGCCGCGGAATAGTTGCAGGCGACCAGGCAGCGTTGTTTTCTCCTCAGAGTTCGACGCTTTTAGAGTTGGCTTCCCTTCAATCAGACATTGCTTGAAGATAACTCCAGCTACGGCGGGAACTTCGCTTGAGAGTTTGGTGCCAACGCCAAAGCCCGCAGCGCGTGGAAAGTCTCTGACAATGCGCCGCACTTTTTCCACATCCAGATCGCCGGTGAGGTTTGGTCTTAAACTGTAAAGGCCATTGGCTTCAAAGAAACGCAGACACCACTCGCCCAGCTCTGCCAGATCGCCAGAGTCCACGCGGAACCCTTTGAATGCCCGACGCCGCGCTTCTGTCGAGGTAGCAGCCATGGCCGCATGGACTGCGCCCATGTAGACATCAATCGTGTCGAGCAGCAACGTCGTGCCGTTGGGATTCGCATCAAGCCAGCGCTCGAATGCGACTTGCTCGAAATGCTTTGGCTTGCCAGTGCGCGGTTCAATCTCCGGATCAAACATGTACTCGATGTAGGACTGTTGCCAGTAGTGCGCTTCTGTGCCCACGGCGGGAATGTCGAGGCGATGCGCGGCTTCCATGTTCGACGTGTCGTTGAAGCCGCCGATGAAAGCATAAGTAGCGATATCGACGGCGCGCTCGATGTCGCCGTTTCGTCGCAGTGAAAAATCAGATAGCCAACGCTCCTCGCCCGCGGCTATGCGAAACTGCATCGCCGTGCTGGCAGTTGTCATGGGCAGATCGAAAGCGTGCTCAAACTTAATCTCTTGCGCTTGCGTCAGGCCAAACGCGCCCGTGATGTCGGCGAAAGGCTGTTGCGCAAACACGATGGTGCCGGTACGTACTGCCCTGATGGCGCCCACAAATTGGATATCTTCGATGGCCTTGGCAAAGCGCTGCAAGCCACCACGATCCTGCTCGAGAAATCTTAAACGTGGCCGATCGATTTGGCTGTCAACAAGCAAACGCACGAGGCGCTCGTGGCCCAGGCAGGGCGCGAAAGGCAACTTCCTTTGCGTTACGTAAAACGTAGCCTGGGCTTCACTGAGCGGACGATCATGCAGGCGCGTCACGTCTTTGTAGGACGCGTCGCCCATCGCGGCGTGGTAACGATCAATGTTTAGAGTGGCCATTTTTTGATCAGGAGGCAGACGGCAGGAGCAGGAGGCAGGAGCAGGTCGATCGGGTCAGCTTATTCACCTGCCCACCTGCACCTGCCTACTGCTCCTGGATTTCCGCGCCGGCCGCTCGCATCTCCGCAAGCGCGCGTTCGCCATCGCCTGGCTTGAGTTCAACGGCGCGCATCGCATTCTTCAATGCTTTAACCCGGAAGCCCTCTTTCAGTGCGTCGAGCACGGTGTTCTTCACGCAGTAATCCGTTGCCAACCCGCCGACCCAAACCTCTTCGACGCCGAGCCGGCTGAGTTGCAGCGCCAGGTCGGTGCCATCAAATGCCGAATAACAATCTTCGTCGCCGAGCCCTTTCGAGATGGTACGAATGTGCATGTCGTCAATCAGCTCAGGATGAAACTCCGCGCCCTTTGTGTTCTGCACACAATGCACCGGCCACGTGCCGCCATAGGCGGCGAAGTGCCTGGTCTTTTCCAAGTGCCAGTCGCGACTTTTGAAAACGGGCTCGCCGCGCTCGAGAAACTCCTCGATAAGTTTGTTTAGCGGCGCGACCACCTCATCGCCCTGCGCGACCGCCAGGGCGCCGCCGGGACAGAAGTCATTCTGCACGTCCACAACAATCAATGCGCGTTTGTTAGAACTCGACATACTCCTTGTTCCCTCTCCTTAATGATTCGGCCCGGTCCGCCTTTCATGATGAAGCCAATGGAGGTTTCCGACAAGTCAGCATGCCAGCGGTTAGCGGGCCAGCTTGATATTTATGGCATCTCTTTCACCGAAACCGCGGGCGACTCGCCCGCATCAAGCGACAAGTTCACTCGAGTCACGGTTGAACCTGACGCTCCCGGCGATGTGGCATTCACCGAAAGCGGGCGAGAAGCCCGCGGTCCCAGTGAAGACGTTGGCTCTAATTCTGGGAGAAGCTTTCAAACTGACCCATTACCGCCAGCGGCGGCCATGCTGATCATTATTTCCAGTGCTTCGCCGTGGTCCACTTTTCGGGATCGAAAAGACTATCATCCAGTTTTTTGTCGTGGCGCAACGACAAGCTAAAGCTTATCGGACCTCAAACTGATCCATTACCTACCTTTCGCTGCCTGCCGCTGATCGCCCCGGGGAGTCATGCTAGACTATGCGCATTCCCACAAGATTGCGGCGCGCTGGTTTAGTCCTGGTCGAGGATGATTATGAAGGATGCTGGAATTGAAGCCAAGCGAGATGCTGAACCACACGGGCCGATTTTCAAGACGGCTAACTACCTGGCTGCCTCTCTCGGTAACTATGATGGATCGGTCCGTGCGACGCTCGCAGAGGCAGCGCGGACGCACGTCATTGAGCGCATCTGGAATAAAGACACCACGCTTTGGAAGCAGGAAGAGTCTCATCAAAAGATCATTAAGAACTCCCTCGGTTGGCTGACGGTAGCAACCCAAATGCTCGCGGTCGCGGACGAGTTGAGAAGCTTTGCCGATAATGTTCGTGGATCGGAATTCCAGCAGGTGATGGTTTGCGGAATGGGCGGATCGTCGCTGTGCCCCGAAGTGCTGCGGCAAACTTTCGGCCGGCAGGAAGCATACCCCGAGTTGCTGGTGCTCGATTCTACTGATCCCGACGCTATTGATAACTTCAGAAAGCAGATCGACGTCGACCGGTGCCTGTTCGTTATTGCGTCGAAGTCAGGAACCACTACGGAGCCCAACGCGTTTCATCGTTACTGGTACAACGAAGTCGGCCAACATAATAATGAGCCGGGCAAATCGTTTATCACAATTACCGATCCTGGTTCACAAATGGCGGACACTGCCGCTACCGAAGGTTTCAGGCGCATCTTCCTCAACCAGCCGGACATTGGTGGACGCTACTCCGCGCTTTCATATTTCGGGATGGTACCGGCAGCGCTGATGGGTTTGGATTTTGGGAAACTGCTGCGTGGGGCGGAGACGATGGCCCAGGCGTGTGGCGCGCGCGTGCAGGCAAACCAAAACCCAGGAGCGGTGCTTGGCGCAGTGATGTCTGAGTGTGCGCTTGCAGGACGAGATAAATTGACGATCGTTACGGATCAAAAACTCTCGACGCTTGGTTTGTGGATTGAGCAACTGATCGCGGAAAGCACCGGCAAGGAAGGCAAAGGAATCGTCCCCGTGGTTGGCGAACCGCTGGGACCTGTTTCCGCGTATGGCAACGATCGTCTGTTTGTTTCGATTAGTGTTGGCGCGCCGGACGACGAGACTAAGTCGAAACTGAAAGCGCTCGAGGCGGCCGGGCATCCAGTTGTTTATCGGAGCCTGAGCGAAGTCTACGATCTTGGCGTGGAGTTTTTCTTGTGGGAAATGGCGACGGCGTTTGCCGGCTGGCGGTTAAGCATCAATCCGTTTGACCAACCGAACGTGCAGGAGTCGAAGGATGCAACGAAAGCGCTGCTGGACAAATATGCGCGCCAAGGAAAACTGGCGGAGCAGAGTCCCCTGGCAAGCGACGGTCAACTCAGCGTCTATGCCGGCGATGAAGCCGGCGCCTCAGGGACAGGTTCTGTTCGCGAGGCTTTGCGCGCGCATTGCGCGAAGATAAAGGCGGGCGATTACATTGCGCTGCTTGCCTACGTTGAAGAAACAACGGAAATAGACGCTGGCCTGCAAACAATTCGCACGGGTCTGCGCGATGCGACTGACTGCGCGACGACGATCGGCTACGGACCGCGCTTTCTACATTCGACAGGCCAACTGCACAAAGGTGGGCCCGACTCTGGTGTCTTCATTCAAGTGACTGCGCCGGACAAAGTTGATCTGGACGTTCCCGGCGCGCCTTACTCATTCGGCATACTGAAAGAGGCCCAAGCGCTCGGCGATTTTCAGTCGCTCCTGGCGCACGGCCGGCGTGCCATTCGTGTTGATCTGGGTGACGACGCCCTTGCTGGACTCAGAAAGTTGCAGGAGATACTGGCTGAAGTTCTGCCTGCCGCGGCATAGATTCTTTTTTTGGGAGATCATCTCTTCGAGACTTAAGCCACTATGACGAATGCAAAGATTGGACTGATTGGCCTCGGTGTGATGGGCCAGAACCTTGCGCTCAACATCGAGCGCAACGGGTTTCCGATTGCGGTTTACGATCGCGAGCCGCCGGTGCTTGATGCATTTATCGCGCGCGAAAGTGGTAAGCAGATCGTTGGCGCACACTCGCCAGAAGAGTTTGTTCGCTCGCTCGAACGCCCGCGCAAGATAATTCTCCTGGTTAAGGCGGGAGCGCCCGTGGACTGGACGATCGATTTAGTCAAACCCTTCCTCGATCAAGGCGACATCATCATTGACGGCGGCAACTCCCATTTCAAAGAAACCGAGCGTCGCGAACGGGAGTTGAAAGAAGCGGGCCTCTTCATGATCGGATCGGGAACGTCCGGCGGCGAGAAGGGCGCGCTACTCGGACCGAGCCTGATGCCCGGGGGTGATAAAGAGGCTTATGAACAAATTCGACCGATCTGGGAAGCGATCGCCGCGAAAGTTCCTGATGGACCGTGCGTGACCTACATCGGCCCCGGCGGGTCGGGCCATTTCGTCAAGATGGTTCACAACGGTATTGAGTATGGCGACATGGAACTCATCGCTGAAGCGTACGGGCTGTTGCGCACTGGGTTTGGCTTAAGCACGGACGAGACGGCTGACATCTTTGACGAATGGAATCGCGGCGATCTTGAGTCCTATCTAATTGAGATCACTGCAAAGATTTTGCGTGTGAAAGACGAGGAAACCGGAAAGCCTTTGGTCGATCTGGTATTAGACAAAGCTGGACAGAAGGGAACTGGCAAGTGGACGAGCCAGATCGCGTTGGATTTGGGCGTGCCAATTCCAACCATCGATGCAGCCATCGTGGCGCGAATACTTTCGTCTCAGAAGGAGGCGCGGGTCGAGGCAAGCAAGCAGATCAGCGCGCGCACCACGGGCACCTTCGCTAAGCTCAGCGAGACTATGAAAAATTACGTTCACGATGCGCTGTACGCGTCCAAGATCTGTTCGTATGCGCAGGGAATGAATCTAATCAAGGCTGGTTCAGACGAGTTTGGGTGGAACATAAATCTCAGCGAGGTGGCGCGCATCTGGCAGGGCGGCTGCATCATTCGCGCCAGGTTTTTGGGAAAAATCAAAGAGGCCTATCTGCGCAACCCGAGCCTTGCGAATCTTCTGCTGGATGCTGAGTTCAAATCGAAAATTGATCAGGCGCAAACCGGCTGGCGAATTGTAGTGAGCACGGCCATGCAACAGGGTTTACCGGCGCTGGCTATGTCGTCGAGCCTGGGATATTTTGACATGTATCGCACGGCCAACCTGCCGCTCAATTTAACTCAAGCGCAGCGCGACTTCTTCGGTTCGCACACCTATGAACGTGTTGATAAACCGGAGTTAGGTTTTATCCATACTGAGTGGGAGGAGCTGTTGGCGAAACAGAAGAGTGGTCAGTAGTCAGTGGTCAGTAGTCAGTAGTAGTGGGGAGTTACACCGGAAAGAGCGGGGGCAAGCCCGCCTTCTTGACCTCGAGCCTCTCAGACTTGAGAAAGTAACTTGGTGATTGAGAGGCTTTCTACCAAAACGAACCAGGCTAGTCAGAGAATCTCAAAGGTGGGGAAGGCGGGCTTGCCCCCGCTCTTTCTGCTGGATGAAGCGTAACACTCAGACCATGGAGCCGCATGGAACTCAAAGCAATGTTTTAGTATTCGATACTCCTGAACAGGTCGCGCTTGCCGCTGCCAAACGGTTTGTCGCGTACGCGCAGGAAGCAATCAACAGTCGTGGCTTGTTCAGCGTGTCGCTCGCTGGCGGCAACACCCCCAGGCGAGTTTACGAATTGCTTGCGACTGAGCGGTTCAGGCATCGCGTCGAGTGGTCCCAGGTGCACCTCTTCTTCGGTGACGAGCGGTGTGTCCCGCCAGATCATCCGGACAGCAACTACGCGCTGGCATATGAGACG
>JBGPYG010000285.1:0-5628 GCA_041493085.1 Pyrinomonadaceae bacterium
CCTACCAACTTGAGTTGTGTTTAGTGGATCGGGAAACGCGGTGAGATAGGAGCAGGATCTCCAGCGCTTCTTACTTCGTCTCGGTCAATTTGCACAGTTCAAAAGGCTTTCTGTTCAAAAGGCTTTCTGTTCAAAAGGTTTTTCTTGACATCTCCTGTTCGAAAATTCTACTGTGTTACCGGCTCACTTTAGGTGGGCCGTGAAATTGAAATGGTGATGTTACGTGCGGCATCGCTAAACCCTCATAAGAAGTCATAATTGCCCTGTTTAGTTCCTGCCTTATTAGTTAATTAGTCACCACGTTTGAACTCAACCGATAAAGGCACACTCCGTGTGAGCGGGGGTCGCAAAGCCTACGGAGGTCGAGAGAATTTCGGAATTCGGATTTTCTGAAGAAGTAAGGAAAATTCGCAATTTGCAATCCGCAAGCCGAAATTCTTAAGACCTGGCCGGGTTACCGAACTGAGAAAGAAAAAGCCGATGCGTCTCAGGCGCATCGTCTGTCCCATCTCTCTCTGTTTCCGACCATCCGTTTCCCGACACCCCTAAGCCGACACACGGTTCCTTTGTCCATTCTCGCGCCTTGAATCTGAGGCGTGATGGGGAAATTTCCGTGCGGGACATTAAGACCGGAACTGGGGATTACAAAACTCTTACCGAACAATCAAACGCGGCTCCGTGTCCTCGCATAAAGAGCGCCAATCTTCTGAGCTCCATATTTCGCTCTAATCATTCTTTTTTAGACCACTCACTCGCGACGCCTGAGTCCAGGTCAGCGACCTCCTGCATGTGCCGTTTGTTCTCGCCCGGGGACGTGCGAAGAACTCTCAATAGAAGGAGACAGTGCAGACTTAGGAATAACGTCTGTTCCAAACAGCTTACTCGCCCGGCAATTTCTTGCACCGCCAGCCCCTTCTCCGAAATCAATTCTTCGCTTTGGGCTAATGGCCCGGGAAAGGTCTTGTGTAATGAAATCGCATAGAACTGCCACCGGTCGTCGATTTGCGCTCATCTCTCTTGTTGTCAGCCTCCTGGTTCTAACCGGCGCGGCTGAAATACGAGCGCCGAGAAGCTTAGCGCAATCGTCTATGTTAACCACTCCAGCGCTACCATTGCCGAGCACCTTTGGGGAACAAAAAACGCTAGTGGTTCTGGTGAACTTTCAGAATAATCCGTCGTCGCAGCCGTATACCGTTGATCAAGTGCGCAATACTGTCTTCGGTTCAGTCAGTAACTTCTACTACGAAAACTCGTACCAGCAGACGTGGCTCGCAGGAGATATTTACGGCTGGACAACGATCCCCATGGACAGCACGGTTTGTGACACGAGAACTATGGCTCAATATGCCAACGCCGCAGCTGTCGCGGCCGGGGCCGATCTCTCTGTATACGGTCGATACGTATACATCTTTCCCCACAATGCCTGTTCCTTTGCCGGTTATACCGCAAGTGCCACCAACTCAATACCGCGTGTCTACATGAACGGAGACTTGAGCATTAAGGATGTAGCGCACGAGCTCGGCCATTCATTCGGGTTGGACCATTCAGAGGCGCTCGACTGCGGCGCAGCCAGCATCGGTAGCAATTGCTCTTTGATCGACTATGGCGACAAGTTTGACGACATGGGCGGAGGCTCTGCACATTTTAACGCGTACCAAAAGGAGCAGTTGGGTTGGCTAAACTACGGTCCATCCTCGCCTTCAATAACGACAGTGCAAACAAGCGGCACGTACTTCATCGAACCGCTGGAGACGCTTTCCGCAGGAGGCGCGAAAGCTTTGAAGATTCTGAAATCGGTTGATCCGGTAACCGGAGACAAGACGTGGTACTACGTCGAATTTCGTCAACCCGTTGGCTTCGACAGCTCACTCGCGAGCAACAGCAGTGTAGTAAATGGGGTTTTGGTCCACCAGGCTACCCAGTTTTCTGATCCCTTTAATTTGTTTTATAGCTATTTATTGGACATGACGCCGGAGACAAGTTCCTGGCTCGACCCTGCGCTTGCGGTTGGTCGTACTTTCCAGGACAGCAATGCCGGCTTCACGCTTACTCCAATTTCCGTCAGCGGTGCCGGGTGCTCGGTACTGGTGAACTTCTCGTCCGATCCGACTCCGACACCCACACCAACTCCGACACCCACTCCGACTCCTACTCCAACCCCTACGCCCACACCAACCCCTACGCCCACACCAACCCCTACGCTAAGTGTCTCCGTCTCGACTGATCGATCGAGCTACTTGGCTAACCAGACTGTGACGACACGAGGCGTGGTTTTTGCGGGAGGCAAACCGGTAGCAGGCACTAACGTGAACTTCACGGTAACGAAATCAAATGGCTCCGTTGCAACAATGAGTGGAACAACGGGAACGGACGGAAGCGCGACCGTTAAATACCGTCTCAACAAGAAAGATCCCAAGGGTAGCTATCAGGATAAAGCTGCCACTAGCGTGAGTGGCAGCTCCGGCTCCGCGACAACGAGTTTTGTTGTGCAGTAGCGGGCAGAATTGCGGATTTCGGATTGCGAACCCGAGAGGTCGATGGGTTCCGGATTGGGAAACTCGGATACGTGATTAGATGACTGATTAATTGTTCTTTCACATTTTCTAGAGCGTTCACTCACCGATAATGGCAACCCCAAAGTAATGCGGGGCTCGCAAAGTCGGAAATCTCATCGAGATTGTCCGATTACCGAAGTGAGACTTGTTAGAGTCAAATCTTCTGGAGGCGCGAGCTATGAGAAGGGGCCATTACGAAAAACTAGCGCTGACATTAGTTGGCATTTTGATTACTGTCGGCTTCGTAGTCATCCTTGCTGGCTTCAGGATCGAAATTGTTCTCGCTTCAATCCTCTTGGCGAGGGTGGCAAAAAAATGGCTCTTCGAAATATGGGATCGACAGCGCGATGATGTTAACCGGGGAGAGGCCATTAAGCTCACAGTCTCAATCGAAGAAGCTTCGGTGCGTGATCACACCAAGTCCCGACTAGCGTTGGTCCTGGCTGAGAATCCAGAACACCGGTCTATAGAACTTCAATTGCCGAGAGAATGAAACCGCGATGAGGGACAGCGAGTTTCGTTGTGCAGTAGCGCAAAATTCTCGGGCAATCCAAAAAGCAGAGTTCGCAAAGTTAATTCGCGAAGTTTCGAAAGAAACTATGCCGTTGTGGCCGATCGCGAAAGACTTTTCCCGCCTTTGCGGTTCAATTGTTCTAGCTTTAAATCCGCAATCCGAGATCGCAATTGAAAATCTATTGATTATCCTCGCCGGGTCCGACGTTATTGCGATGCTTCAATTCTCCAAATGATACGTCTGCGCCGTATTCGTTAACCGTGGCAAACTCGCTCTGTACGAAGGTCACTTCGGAGCCATCAGTGCCGACAGTGTTGATTATGAAGCTCAACGGAAGCACATCGCTGTGTCGATCGAAAGGAATTTCGCCTGACAGGCTAAACTTGAACGTCCCAGTGAAAGTGGGCTGCGAAGCGTCGTACGGTACGAACGAGAAGTTGCCCTGCTGTTCACCTTTTATCGAAGACCAGCCGGCCTTTCTGCCCGAGCCAATGCGTTTGCCGTGGAAAACTCCGCTGACCGCGATTGTCACTTTACCCGCCATGTTGCTGTAGGGGTTGACCGCGTCAAAGGTAATAGTTTTCTCCGCAAGTGATTGGTCAAATTGCTGGGAGAGATCTTGTGAAAAGGCGGACCCGAAAATCAGCATTGTAACTACTGCAAGAGCTGCGTATCTGCTCATGCGAATTAGGATTGTCATAGTCTTGCTCCTCATTGCTAAGCCAATTCCACAAACACTAGCGTGGGCGCTGGGTTGATGCCGCGAGCATAATAGAATTGCCTACCCGCCGCAAGCTCCAGCCATTCAAAGGGCTGCCTATCTAAGCGACGCAAAATCGCCCACCAGTCCGTGCGGATTGGCGGGCGATTAGTTTTTCACCAGGCGAGCTCCGTTAAGAGCCCGCCTGGTTACTTCGATTAAGAATTGTCAGCCGCACCCTTGCGAAACACGTTAGATAGAAAACTATCTCTCGTCATCAAAGAGCGAAAGCTGAACCTTCTTGTCGGGTCTGGCGAGGCCGTGCCAAACACGGTCCCGAACGTTGATTGTTGCTGCGTTCCTTCCGTGCCGGGAGCTGTGTTGAAGGCAATCGGACAGTCCGGAACGGAATTAATGTCAAACGGGGCGTCGTTGTCGCAGTAGATCAGGAAACGGCACTCGTCGAAGAGTTCATTCACAGCAGAGACTGCCTGATTGATCTCGTCGAGTGACGAATCGGTCGCCTCACCGGCTAGCGCCTTGTTTGCCAGGGCCAACAGATCGTTAACCGTTCTGCCGCCTGAGGCGTCAAGTTCTGCCAACACGGCCTCCGGAATTACCCGCGAGGCGAGGTTCGCCTTGCAAAGATCCGCCGGTACTTCAGTGACGTGTCCGCCTGAGTCAATTACGACGTTAGCCTTGAGAGATGTCATGTACTTGCATAGTGACAAGTCTCCCAGCCCCGCATCGTGAAACGCATCGAAGCGAATGTTCAAAGCGAGTGTAAGCGTCTGACCGGCGAGAATGTTCTGCCACCTCCCAGTGGTACTACTGATCGGAACCGCACCTGGGGGGATACTTTCGCAGATGCCGGACGCGTTGTTCCAAACTCCATCAGCCGGCGGTAAACCGGGATAGAGAATCTTGGCCGAGGTGCCGGAAGGCATTCGCGCAATAACGCAATTTGCCGAAGCTCCTGCGTCACCGGCGGCGCCACCACCTCCGGGAATGGTCAGCGATCGCTCACCAACACCCGGTACTCCAAGTACGAGGTTGGAACTGAGCAAGTTGGTTAACAACACGAAGCGATTCACCTTAGTATCGCCAAGGTAAGTCTGGCCCTTCCGGTTGCCGTAGGCGCCTTGCGTCAACGTGCAGAAGAGCGTCGCAACTGTGCAGTCACCGGTTGAAGTGAAAGTCGCCGTACAGTTGTTGTGATCAGTCACCGTAACCTTGATGCTTACGGCACCGCTATTGGTGTTGTAAGTGACGGTGGCGTCGTTTGGTCCTGGAACGGGACTAAAGGTGCCGCCCAGGATTATCCACGCATATGTGTACGGTCCGGTGCCACCTGCGACCGTAGCCGTAATGGTGGAACCGTTACCACAACTGACGTCACCCAGACTCACCGTAAGCAAATCAGGCTCAGTTATCGTCACCTGCTTGCTGTCAGTGCAGTTGTGTGAGTCCTGGACCATCACAGTATGCAGTCCCGGGCCGACATTGGAATATGCCAAAGGACAATCTCCGAATGATCCAGCGTCCAACTTGCACTGGTAGGCCGGTGTTCCGCCCGTAACGCTGACACCGATGGTGCCATCGCCCGCGTTCTTGCAACTGACATCGGTCTGGCTAAGCGTCAGTGCTAGCGCCGCCTCAGGCTGTGTGATAGTGGCGCTCTTCTGCGTGGTGCAGCCATTGGCATCAGTCACCGTCACTGTGTAAGTGCCGGCTGCCAACCCTGAACGATCTTCAGTGGTGGCAGGCCCGTCGCTCCAGGTAAAGGTGTATGGCGCTGTGCCGCCACTGACCGTGATGTCGATGGAGCCGGTAAGGCCGCCAAAGCAGAGCACGTTGAC
>JBGPYG010000042.1:0-14883 GCA_041493085.1 Pyrinomonadaceae bacterium
ACTGACCGAAGAGCGTCGCAAGCAACTCGCCAAACAAGTCCACGAGATTGCGGAAGACCACCGCACGGCAGTGCGAAACATTCGCCGCGATTCAAACGAGCGCCTGAAGAAGATGTTGAAGGACAAACAGATTTCGGAAGATAACGAGCGCGACGGTCTCGAAGAAATACAGAAACTCACTAACACCTACATCGGCAAGATTGATGAGCTGACCAAGTCGAAAGAGCACGACATCACCAGCGTGTAAGACAGGCGTTCCTGGCCTGTCGTCTCTTCAATCTTTGTTGAACACAAAGAATCTCTTCATTACTGAAAGGAGAAAGTAGACTCTCTCTGACGGAACGTCTAGTCAGTGAATTTATGTTGCGATTAACCGACAACTGAGAGTACTTCTTTGGCAAATTTTCTGTAAACAGAGACGATTTTTTCTATCTTATCTTCGCGCGAGTTATTGGTCCCCACTTCCACCATTATCAGCTCGGGGTATCTGTATAGTAGCTCAGTCGTAGAAGAGTTATTGAAGGACTGACAAAAATAAATCAGATCCTTGATATTGCGAGCATGAGCCGGCTTAGAATGGCCATTTAGATTGAAGACATCCAAAACATACTGATCATCATAGGCGCTGAGTCCGGCGGACATCAATGAAACGCGCCTAACAATACAAGGTATGCAATAACCGCAATGGTTAGAGTTCTTATGCCGCAGCGTTTGGTTGGGGTAACCCCAACAAGTTACGGTGTTTTTGATCATTGGGTAAAGGTTTGTGTCTTTCAATAATTCAGCTTCCTGCTGTTTGGTCCAAAACTGAAAAGGATTTTGTATGGAAAATTCCCGCTCGTATAGGGAGTTAATTAACAGGTTGAAATATCGAAGAAACAGTGGGTGTGCATGGCGTGTCGATCGGCTTCCTTTCCGCGCATTTGAGATCGGTACATTGAGTGACAGAACACCATTTTCGCAAATATAAATATCAGACAAACCACGAGTGGCAGCCGCTGCCGCAGCGAAGCTCAAGAACAGGAAAGAACGCGCGCGGTGCGAGCTTTCCTTCTGTTTGACTGGAAAGCGGGTATGTTTGGTCTTTCGGGAGGTGACGCGATATTGTAAATGCTCGAAGCTACGACCGAACTCGTTCTCAATCGCGATCAATAACTTTCTCTGTAGGTTCTTCAACCCACTGACATAGTGGCTGGCAAAAAGAGGGCGGTGACCCTCTTTGATTAAGTAAACGGCGCCGGCGAACGAATCAAGCCCTCCTGAGAAGAGACAAACGCAATCCGAGAGACCTGGTAATCCCGCATCAGGTGAATGTTCGCGGACGACATTCCCATCTCTCTTTTGCACAAAATGGAATTCAATGTTGTCTCCCGACAACATGGACACGGCATTGGTTAGAGCCGATTTTGCTGAATCCCATCGCTTAGGGTTGCGCACCGGAACAAGGAATGACAGGTTTCGTGTCCAATTATCGTACTGGCCGCGAGACAGCGCCTTATCTGCTAAATAAACGTACGTTGCAATTTCACAAAGGTCGAGACTCACGGAATCGAGTTGCTGACCCAGAATCTGCGAAACATTATCCGGATTGAAATAAGCATTGCCGAATCGCGCGTCAGAGGAGAGATACAGCAGGGGCTCCTGCAGTTTGAACCGGCGATATTCTGCCCGTTTTTGATAATCGCAAATAATATTGATCTTCATCTTTCTTTTCTTCTGTGCTCTAAGAAGCGGCTCTGGCTCGTTTCAGATTAGCTTCTGTCTTCGTCGCGCATTCAGGACATTCTTGCAAATTTGCAGGATAAGACTTATCGCACTCACATTGAATCCTAAGGTACTGTAGATACGCCCAGATTGTATCCCACTTTCTCTTTTCCGCGTCTCCGAGGTCTTGCATGGAAGAGAGGTTGTCCCGATACAAGTCAAACAGCGTCATAAAGCTCTCGCCGTTCTGTCGGTGGTACGGTAGAGATAGGCGATACGTCAGATAAGCGGCAAAGACCATAGTTACGGCGATTAGAACAGTCCATTTCGGCAACAACTCGCCGAGCATGGTTCTTTGAACAAGCCCCAAAAATGACAGGCTCTGGATGCCAAGATTAGCTATCGCCAGAAGAAAATAGATAGCAGCGGAGAACGCAAGTCCGAAAGAACTATAGAGAATCCCATCAGCTACTGACCACCGCGTATCTACCATCTTCTTCTTGTCATCTTCCAGCGAAAGCCATAATCGTGGCCAATAAAAACCTGCATCCATTCCATAACGAGTGCTTGGATAATCCTCGTAGCTTTTGAGAATATTACCCAATAACGTTGGGCACTTAGCCACAGGGTACCCCTCATCATCGACTGGAAACATTTTCAACCATAGCCAGAGTTTGTCGTAGCAGAGCTTCAAATAGTTGTACTCATTGGATTCTGAGGAATCCCTTTCTTCTTGGCTCTCAGTGTCTTCTGAATCTTCGTCTTCCGCAGCGTTCTCTAACGCCATCTCGCTCTGGTCCTGTTCTAATTCGTTTTCGCTTAATTGCTTCAGCGCTTTCCTTAGCTCATCGTCAGCCTCAAGCTTCCGCGATACTTTCTTCCGCTGGAACTGAACCCCTTTCTTGAACCAGACTCCCGGCCACAGGAAATAGCCTTCATAAACTTGATAAATGAGGCCACTCATCAGCGATAGTGTGATCCCCGTTCCTAGTACGAGAAGCGACCCAACCACAGCGCGCGTTGCCCACGTACTCAATAGAGGGATGTTTCTAACGAGCGGCCAGATGATGGGCAGGAGCGACAGGACTACGACGGCACCGGGAATAATCACTCTCATAACCACCGGAAAGGGTACTAACCCCGGAAGTTTCTCAGTCAGTGCTTTCCCTCCAAGTACCTCCATACTCTCACTCGCCTCCGCCTAAGCAAGACTCACAATTCGCATCTGCCTTTTATGGAGTCTTGTTCTTTTTCTTCTAACCGTTCGGCTTTCGATTGGATTTCTTCTTCTTCCTCTTCGGCTTTACGACATCGAGAGGCGGCCCTCCGGGGATACCGCGAAAACCTGCATCTGCAACCCCAACCCCGAGCGCGGGCGGATTCGGTTTTACCCTGACACTCTCAAGCTCTTTAAGTGATTTGGCCTTATCTATGTTTTTGCGGATGAAAGACGGAATCTGCGTAGGACTCAATCCCTTGCCTCGCGCCAGGCCTTCGATTCGGCGGCTGACTTGGGCGGCAAGTTGTTCACGATTACGCCTTTCGATTTCTGCAATAGCAGTTTTTGGGATTTCACCTTCTGCTGCCGCCTCGAAGGTCATGTTCAGCAAGGAACTAAATACGTTTTGAGTGAATAGGGTGCTGACTTTCCGAGCTGGTACTTTCTTAAATGCTTCTGTTATTTCCTCGGGCGATGCAGAAGCTGCCTTTTCTCTGGGTACTGACTCGGAAACGACATCGATCAAGGTCCTCGCAATTGCGTCTTTAGCAGCAAAAGCGGTCTTAGTTTCCTGCTGCGTAGCTACAAGATTTTCCGACAGAGATTGAGTAATTCTAGCCGCCAGTTCTCCCAAGGGCTGCCTGTTTGCGGGAGCAATGTTGAACTGTTTCAGGACCTGTTCTGGTTGCTTGTATTTGAAATCACTTGCTAGGGAGACTATCGATCGGAGGGCGATCTCGAAACTGGAACTCGCCAGACATTGAATAAAAGAATTCGACTTCGTGAATTCACCAATAGCATCAGCCGCCGCGAACCAAGCTTGCGAATCAGCTTGCGGGCTCGTGGGATCGAAATCCTCCATCTGGGCCCGTATCCGATTAGCCTTGGCTGCGGAAAAGTTAGTTACGTTCTGGCTGCCCATAATAGACTCACTAGACCTGCTGAAGTGGCATGTGGGCGAGAAATATCTCTTTCTCTAACCATCAAAGAGAAGCACTACCGAGTGGCCCGCTTGGAAACTACTTCCAACTAAGAGTCGTAAGGGGTTAATCGTTCGAGCATGTCTTGATACTTTCAGTTGATAAAGTTGCACTATGAGCAAGTCCAACAGTGTAAGGCTCTTGTGAATAAGTAAGGTTCGTGTAAATAAGAAAGCGAACGCACACGACCAGCAACATATTCCTGGGGCGTTTGAATGTCAATACCTATGGCTTATTCCCCTTGCATTGGCTTTCCGCAGGGGGGCGCTCAGTTTGGGTCGGCTATCGACAAAAGGCCAACTCAAAGTTCAAGACTAGCCGATCACTATGGTCAATACGGTGAACGGGGAACACGGCCGCCGAGTGTGCTAGAGGTTCAGGCCGAGGAAGATATATGAAGATATGAAAAGAGGCCGCGCTCCGGGCGGCCTCTTTTCATATGAAGTCATCTGCTCCAACAAGTTGCTGTTTTAGTTATTTAGTTCGGCATCGCGAAGACATCGTCGCCGAGCGCCTGGTTGAGCTTTACGTCTTTCACATTGAACTCAGCAAAGGCAGCTCCCTGCGGCATTTCGATTCGCTGAGTAAAGCTACTGGGAACAAGAACGCCCTCTACTTCCTTGAATTTCTTGTTCTCGGTTCCGAAATTGTAGCCATTGAAAAAAAACGTGAAAGTCACAACTCGACCGGTTGCGGTGTCGAGATAAAAGTCCGTGGCATTCCCTTCCCCATCAACAATGCGGAATCCGCGTTGCTTTTTCTTGTCAGGAAGTGCGGTCACCGCGTAACCAGGCTGATCAAATTTACTCAGCACCCTCATGCCGAATTTACCTGCCGGCGGCAACTCGGCGCCTGGAAGAGAGCTGTAAGACTGCTGGCCATCATAAATCTGCTTAAAACTAAAGAGAGGACGCGCATCGACCTCCAGGCGCAACCGGTCACCAGCGCTGGCAATCACGAAGCCGCCGGGAATTGACTGCGTCGAGTTGGGTCCATAGAGGTCAACCGAACCGCGCAGCACTATGTTCTTGAGCAACGTAAATTTTTCTCCGCCCTGTGCCGCCAACGCCGCGCGCGCCAGATCAACTGGCGAAGTTGTCGCTGTAATTGCCACCGCCGGCGTCGCATCTTTCACGGCATCAACGGCTTTGGCATTAGTGTCCGAGGCTTTTACATTTGCGTCCTGGGCGTAAGTGGCCGCCGAAACAAATGAGGCAATGGCCAGCAAGCACAGCGAACGGAGAAAAGTTTGTTTCATGACATCATTCCTTTTCGGTGTTAGGTAGCGTCCTGGTCTGAATCAATCTCTGTGCGTCCTCTGTGTTCTCTGCGTCTCTGTGGTGAATCTTTATTAGCGATTGTTTACCACAGAGGCACAGAGGGCACAGAGGTTTCACAGAGAAACCTGAAATTAGGCCACGACGCGGTGTTAACTGTGACCGCGGTTGAGAAGCGAAAAACAATAGTCAAACGCAATTTGCTTCCCATTCGAAAACGCAACCGCACGCGTTAGAAATCGAAGCACGCAGACGCAACTTAGAAGTTAAAACGCACTTGCGCTGTAACCTTTCGGTTGCCGGCGCCGCTGCCGCCGCCTGCTCCGCCACCACCACCGCCGCCCGGGCCACCGAAGCCTCCAAAGCCTCCGTTGAGAGAAAGACTTTGACCAAAGAACGGGGACGACAAGTTACCGACGGGCGGCGACAGGTTTACGTGATTGAACAGGTTCTGAAAATTCAACGAAAACTGCATGCTATACCGCTTGGCTTCGCCGCCTCCTCCGCCTGGAGGGCCGCCAAGACCGCCGCCGCCACGACCGCCGCCGCCGCCACCACCGCCGCCGCCGCCGATGTTCGGAATCCGTGGAACTCCACTATCCTGGCCGCGGCCACCGCCGCCGCCGCGCTGGCCAGCCTGGCCCTGACCTGCCTGGTTGGCCTGGTTCGCAGCAGACGCTGAAGGGATGGCGCCAAAGTTCCAGGTCTTGCTGATACGCATATTAACTGAGACGAATCCTGGCCCTTGGCCAAGATTGCGCGGGATCAATGCCTCGCCGGGAGCCGGACGCAAATTAAAGTTTCCATACGGTGTGCACACGATGTTTGCCGCCGGGTTGTTACAGTCCACACCCGCCGGAGCAAACGATGGACGCTCCGTGAAAAGCCGATCCCCATTCGTGTCCTGCCCGGTGGTGATGTTGAAAGGTCTTCCCGATGTCGCCACGATGAACGGATTCAAGCTCAACTGCCACCACGGCAGATTTATCGTGCCGGCGAAGGTGAAGCGCTGCCTGACGTCGAAAGACGCACGACCAAACTCTCCGGTCAGATCATAGGAGTTGGCCGGGAAGCTGCCCGGTCCGTCGGTGTCGTTGGTAGTTTTGCTCAATACGTAGCTGGAGAAGAATGTCAGCGCCCGGCTAAACCTGTTATTGAAACCAACAAATAGCTGGTTAATATTAAGCTTGCCGCTCGACTCATACTGATAAATCTCTCCAACGTTTCCGAAAGGCCGGCTGCCGTTGGTTCCGGGTATTGGCGCATTGATGTCGCGCGCGCGGAGCGTGTGTTGAAAACGCATTACGAACACGCCCGCAAACAGAGTGAACCGTTTCGGTAGCTGACGCTCCACCTGCGTGCCACCCATGTAACCAACCGGGGCCTGAAGGTTGTCGGCAACGCGCCACGTAATCTGACGCCCAACCGCGCTGAGACTACTGAGCGACGGTACGTTTGGAAATGTATCGAGCGGCGACGCTGTCGGCGGCACAAACTGTCCATTCAGGTTATAGGGGGGAACCTCACTGACAAAGAATTGCTGCTGATTTACGCCATTGAAGCGATTGGCCTGTAGCGTATTGTTTTCGCCAAAGCGATTGTAGAAGACGCCGCCACCGGCGCGAATAACCATCTTTGGCGGCTTGGTTCTATTCGCAGCGCCAGGTGACCAGGCAACTGCCAGGCGCGGCGCAAAATTGAGTGTGCTGTGGATATTTGTCTGGCGCTCATAACGCAAGCCATAACTAAACGTCAGGTTTGGCCGCACGCGCCAATCGTCCTGAGCATAGATACCAAAATCTACCTGGGAAACACTCGCCTCGGGATTGCCTGACGAGATGTTGAATTGCGAGGCGCCGCCGCCGCGCGCACGAATCTCTAACGGCGTCAAATTACGTGGATCCCTGCTGAGCAGTAAAGTCCTGCGATACCGTTCGAGACTATCGACAAACACGGGTTGGCTGGCGATTGGATCGTTGTTCGCATCCAGAGTGGGAACAAGTCCGCCCGTGAAAGTGAACCTGCCGCCGAAGTTATTCGGGTTGATGTCTGTAATCTTTACGCCCCGGATGCGGCCGCCAAATTTGAATGCATGAGTTCCCTTGGCCCAGGCCAGAAAGTTTTGTAGCTCCCAGCGCCGATCAGTATTTGTGACGTCGCCGACTTGCGAACCGCCGGCGGTGAACGAACTGCTCACATCGATTGTCGGTTGTGTGATGTCGCCGAGGCTCT
The DNA here is from genome assembly GCA_041493085.1 of Pyrinomonadaceae bacterium. Lineage (GTDB taxonomy): Bacteria > Acidobacteriota > Blastocatellia > Pyrinomonadales > Pyrinomonadaceae > PSRF01. The sequence continues at coordinate 7,413 of JBGPYG010000042.1, forward strand.
CATTACGCTGGCGCGTATACTGGAATTTTGTTTCATTAATCATCGACGCGTTCAGCACGGCCGTTTCGGTGAGCTGAATGTTCTGTTGTGTAAAGGATGACGTGTAGGCCCTCTCAGGCAAGGAAAATCCGCCGACGCCATTGTTGGCAGTAGTGGAGTGGTTATAACTGTAACGCGTGATCAGCGTGTTATTCGTATTGAGCTGATAGTCGAGGCGCGGACTGAAGGTGATGTTTCGTCTCGGCACCACCACCCCAAAACCAACACCTAACGGGTTGAAATTGGAATCAAGAATAGTCGCTTTCACTAACTCGTTGTCATCGACTTCACGTCGCTCGAAATCTATAAAGTAAGACGCTTTCTTTTTCCGGAGCGGCCCGCCGAGATTTCCACCGTACTGTCTGACCTGAAACGGCGAACGTTTGGGCGAACTCGTCGCAAAAGGATTACGCGAATTAAAGCTCTCATCCTGGAAATTGAAAAACGCACTGCCGCGAATCTTGTCTGTGCCCGGACGCGTCAGAATGTCGATTCGGCCTGACGGCTGATCGTTTTCAGCGGCGAAGGGATTCTGGTTGATTCGAATCTCGCGGATCGACTCTTTGGGAGGTAGTCGGCCGCCCGAAAAGCCGTCAACGAAAATCTGGCCGCCATTTGGCCCCATCGAAGGTCCAGCAAGCGCTTGCAATGCTGCCGCCAGTTCATCAGGGTCGTCCGGTAAGGCGTCGAGGTCCTTTCCGGTGATGAGCGTCTGATTCGCGTTATTGGTTGACTCAGTACTAAGCGGCGTTTCCGCGGCGATAGTTACCTTTTGCTCTTCAATCGTGACCTTCAGAGTGAGGTCTAGTGACTTGCGCGCTCCGGCGGTCAGATCAGCCTCGGTCTCATCGGAGACTGCAAAGCCGGTCGCGGCCGCGAGCAGCGAATATTTTCCCGGGGCAAGTCCGTTGAAGACGTATGCGCCTTCGCCGTTAGTGGTGGTGGTCTTCGCGACCCCATTAGCATCAGTAAGGGTGACGGTTGCGCCGACAATTGTCCCGCCAAGCTCGTCCGTGATCACACCGCGCAGTGTTCCGCGTGTTTGCTGGGCAAGCGCAATCACAGTCGACAATACAACGATCAAGGCGACGCCCAGTGTTCGTCGCAAAAGATTTCTGGGAACGTTCATAATTAAGACCCTTAGGATTCGAAGACGTGAACCTGACTGATTGGGACCCCGTCGCGCCGACAAGATTGCTGTTTAAGGCAAGCCGATTCCAAATTGAATGCCGCTACCCAAACCAGACGCCGGATTCGGCGCTGTTTGAGCACCAGCCTGTGGCTGCCGCGCCGCCAACAGGTTAAGAAGCGTGTCCGCTCCGGAAATAAGACTGATGACGGTCAGGCGCGATGGATCAGCGCCTTTGGTGCTGGAAACAATAATGGTGTCGCCCACTTTGATGTCGGCAACGGAAATAGTGGGCAGGCGCTCAAGCATGTCCTGCATGTTAATACCGCCGCCGCCCATGCGCCTGCCGCCGCCCTCACCCGCGCCTCCCGGTCCCTGGCCCGCTCCTCCCTGCCCCGCTCGCGGGTTTTGGCCTTGTGGGGCGCCGCTCCCTGCCGGTCGGGCCATCATTATGCCGCCCATCTCGTTCGCCGGGGGGAATTTCCGTAAGACGGCGTCCTGCTTCACAACAATCGTTAACGGCTGCTTTGTTTGCAGGTCATTGATCTTCACCTCGCCCTTAGCCACATCAACAGTGGTAATTACACCCGCCACTATTTTAAACGAACCAGTTACGACCTTTTCGGCTGTGAACGCGCTACCATCAGCGGTGCGTTCGCCAAGGGCACGAAGTTGATCGCCCACTTTAAGCTCAGCAAACGCTGCCAGCTTGGCATCGGCAAACTTGATCGAGTCAGGCGCGTATCGGCGCATTTCGACTTTATCTGACACGGGAATAATCAGCGGCTGCGACCCGGCCATTGTTCTGGTGGAGATGGTGATCTCTTTGGTCTCCGGCTTGATGGCCGTGATGATGCCGAGCACTCCCCGCTTCTTCCATTCGGCTCGTTCCTGCTCCTGCTTCTTCGCGATGTCCACCTTGTTCATCACGATCAGCGCGCTGGCCGGCACCGACTTGTGATCTTCCGCGACCTTTCCTCGCGCCCAAACGCGATCTCCTTCGCCAACGTCCGAAAACGCGATTTTCGTCGCGTTCGTCAAAGTTTTCTCGCCCGGAGCCAATCGCATGTAAACCGTCTTATCGCCCAGAGCGACAGTGACCAGAGAGCCCGCGTCCGTCTTGACGATTAGTTGCTTCGCGGCGTTATCGATCACCTTAACTTCGCCGATGGCGCCGTTCGGCGTAATACCTGGATCGCCCCCCTGTTGGACGGCAGGTGTCGTTGTGGTCGAGGGGGTTTGGGCGATGGCCCTGGAGCTGGCAAGTACTACAACAAGTACAAGCGCGATTGCGAGAAACGGCGCTTTCATTACTCCTCCTGTTCGGTTACAAGAAACCGCTAGCGGCTACTCAATAAAATTTTGGACTATTGCGGCAAGCGTCCTTGGGGCGGTCCCAGTCTGTTACGCAGAGGACGCGACGAATGTTCTAGTTAAGTTGCTCGCTATCATGGTTATACCGGGCGCACGCATCGCGAGTATTCACACCCGGTGTTCGAAAAAGTTGCACAAATACCCAGTAGTTTTTTCAGTTGGGAGACACTGGAAGAGTTTTGGATGCGCGAAGAGCCGCATTCGTCTGATTTTTTTGAGCTTTTTGCGGGAGAAATCGAGATTCAGACGTCCTGGCGTCGTTTCCAGCCGACCCGATATCTGGCCGTCAGCGCGAGGCCGAGGCTCATCACCAAAACAATGGAAACAACGACGGGCCAAACATAGGGCAGAGACGAAAGCGCAATCCAAAAAGTCGTGCCTAACAGGAGGGCAACTGCTTCCGAATTTTTACCTAAATTCAGAAGTTTCCGTTGCAACCAGCGGCCGGTGGCCGCATAGATGATCACGCGCCCAAACAGCCAGGCTACCAGTATTAGCAACAGCGCCATGAGTCCTACCAGGGCGCTGATCGGAGTGGGCAAGTAGCGTAGCGCCAACAGGGCGCCGGGGCCGATGGCCACGGCCCCGAGAAAGCCGATTATGGCAACACGCAAACTGGTCAGTTGCAGCCGCGCTACCCCCCGACCGATCGTGCCGGGCATCGCAGCAGTTAAGGCAAGGGACACAATGAACCAAAATAGAATCGCCAGAATTCGAAACCCAATGTACCTGGCAGACCAATGTGGCACGAACAAGTCTTTCGGGTTGCGCATCATGTCTCGCAACTCCTGTTCGTAACCCGCGAGCATAATTGTTTGCGCGGCAGCATTGCGATTCGGCACCTTGTCAGCGTGTCTATAGCTGCCGCCAATAACCATCACGTCGCCTCCGATCCGCGCACCCTCGAGCATAATCACGGAACCGCCAACCGCCGCCACGTCGCCTTCCACCGTTCCTTTAACGATAACGTCGCCGCCCAATGCGAACGCCCCGTTTCTTGCTGTGCCATTAATTTTCAACGAGTGCCCTAAGGCGTACACGATGGTGTCGCTGTCGCCTTCAACGACGTAGGGACTATCACCGGGGATGGGTTCATAACCATTCGTTTGAGCCTGGCTCGCGCCCAGCATGAACAAAATCGAGATCACCAACACCGCCGCTTGGAGAAGGCTTGGCAGCCAAGGCAGATCGTAGCGTCGCGGAAAAGCGAATTCATTCACCATTAGTGCCGTGGAAATGTTCATGCGCGCCCGCGCCCTTATTCGACGAGGCGTGTTCGGTGATAACGTGATATCAGGAGGGAAAGAACGACGACAGCAAGTACGAGGAAAAGCACACCAGCCGAACCCGCAAGCAGCGAATCCGCGACGAGTCCGCGACTGACAACTCGCATAACCACTATGAATCCGGCTGCGGCATCGAAGATGGTCTTCGCAAAGAAACCCAAACCTCCAAAAACCTTGCTGGCAACTGCTCGCACGTTGAGGACGATGGCTCTACTTGAAGCGAAGCCGAGCAATGCAAAGGCTGCCAAACCCAGAATTATGCAAAACCGCAATGCCCTTCTGTTCTCTGCCGCGTCGCGCACGCCTCGCATGTCGCTCTCTGCGTGGACTGCAACCACCTGGGCAAAATTCGCGGGCACCGCAAGATCGAAAGGACTAGCCAGCGCGGAATCCAACTCACACATGAAGAAACGCTGTGCCTGCAATTCAGCAGCGCAATGCGCACAATGTTTGATATGTTCTTCGAAAGCTGCCCGAGGCGCGGGCTCGAGGTCGCCATCAATATAGGCGGCGATGTTTTCAGTCTCGCAAATGTAATCGCTGTTAGACACAGTGAGTAAGAAACTAGACTCCGGTAATACCTTTATTTAGAAACTGCTGTCGCATCATGTCGCGAGCACGAAACAAACGATTCTTAACCGTTCCCAGCGGTAAGCCAGTGACATCCACAATTTCTTCGTAGGTTAGATCCTGCGAGTGGCGCAAAACAACCAACTCACGATAAGCCGTCGGCAGCGAGCGCACCACCGTTTCAATTTCTACCCGCCGTTCTTCCCGTTCGCTCTGCTGTTCCGGGCTAAGGCCTGCACTCTCCAGCGGAAGATCGTAATTGTCGCCTTCTGTGCCGTTGATAAGAGATCGTTCGCGCCCGGTGTTCCGGCGCAGATGATCGATTGCGGCGTTGTGCGCAATCTTGTAGATCCAGGTCGAGAATTTGAACTCCGGGCGATAGCGCGAAAGCGAACCATAGATCTTGATGAAGATTTCCTGAGTTAGATCCAGGGCTGCCTCGTAATCGCCCACCATCCGATAAACATACCCGGAGATGGGGCGCTGATAACGCCTGACGAGTTCCTCAAAGCCTCCCTCGAAACCCTGGACTGCGCTCGCCACGAGATCACGGTCGGCCGCTGAACTAAAACTTAAAGTATCGGGTATCGCAGATGTGCTCATAATGCCAGGATATTACGTTTGAAAAAGCAAAGATGTTTCAAAGTTAGTCTGGACTCATAAGTCTTGAGTCTTGAGTCTATAGTCTGGAGTCCGGGGTCATCGACCGTTGACCCAAGACTCTCGACTGTTTTATTGCCACGATAAAGTTGCCAATCCGGCCGGCGCTGCAATGGCGTCAAAGCTTAACTCGCGCGTTACAAGCTGTAAACCGAGGTCCTGAGCGTCGAGCGAACGCAAGTCGGCTCCCAGCGTCTCGTTAACAATCTCCAAAGCGCGATCTTTGCTCAACAAGTCACCCACGACCAGGACGCGCGACAGCACCTGTCCCGTTTGATCCGCCTCTCCACCACGGCGGTCTCTATAGAAAAGGAGCAAGCGATACAGCTCGTCGTCACACTCATGCGCATCACAGATAACTGTGCGGACAATGAGCGGTTGCTTGCCGCGAAATACCACCGCGGTGAACCCGCTTTCCGATGAACTAAGCAGCAGTGCGTCGCCTCGCGATCCGTTTATGGTCAACCATTGTCCTTCACCGATGTGACGCGGAACGATCAACCCCGCGCGCCAGCCCAGAGAATGCAAAACGCTTTCGTATTCCTGAAGAATGGAAGCGTTAGTGGCGACGACCAGGTAGCGATCTCTTCCTTGCGAGTCGGCTGGCAGGCGTTCCCGCGAAATCGAAAGGTCATCAAGGGAAACGCCGAAGCCGCGCTCCATTTTCCACGTTAAAACTTCCTCCAGCTCAGCCCTCGATGCCGGTCGCGACTCCATGGTCAGAATCAAAGTGCGGCTGGCAGCGTCCGGTAACGCCACTGACCAGCGCTTCTGCTGGAGCAGCCCGGCGCTGGTCGCCAAATCTCTGAGCGCCGCCGCCAACTCTGCTCTATCGGAAATGTTTGGTTCGTCGAAGCTGGGACGAATCAGAGATTCCGGCAAGGCAACCGTAGCGGCACGCTTCAGGCTGGACGAGCCTCCGCGGCCACGCTCGAGCTGAACCATCGTGGCCAGTCCCTTTTCGAAACCAAGCGCCGTCGACGGGTACCAGGGATTTATCAGTTTGGATAGTGGCTTAGCCATTGGAAAATTTCGAATTGCGGAATGCGGGTTTCGGATTGCGGATTCCGAAATCCGCATTCCGCAATCACCATTCGCTGTACGGCGTTCCTTCCGAGGAAACATCGGCGGCAGAACTGTGAACATCAGTCACGCCTTGTTCGCCGCTGGATGAATTTGGATCTTCGCCAGTAGTCACCGTCCAATCCTGTTGTCCGGTAATCGGATCTTTCGGCAGTTGGCGCATGTAACCACCGGAAACAAGATCGTCGAGCGACTGCGGAAGCTTCTGTTTGTCAGCCGCGTATTGATCGAGTAGTTTGCGCATATTGAAGAGGTCGTCGCGCAGGACGGCTTCGCGCGTGGCCAGTATCGTCTTCTGATACTGCGGCAGTGCGATGGCGGCCAGGATGATGATGATCGTGATCACGATCATCAGCTCGAGCAGCGTGAAACCAGTGGGCAGTGAGCAGTGGGCAGTGGGCAGCAAGAAGCGTCGCCACTTACGAAGCACTGCCCACTGCCCACTGCTCACTGCTAACTGATTCTTACCAGTCACTATATTTCTCGCCATTCAGGGCCGTTTCTTTAGATTTCGAGCGAACGTCGAAAACGTTTTCGCCGCCCCATGAGCCGCTGTCCGCCGAGTCGTAGCACGAGCGGAACTCCCAGTCTGCTTTACCCGTCATTGGGTCGATGGGAATGCCGCGAAGATAAACCTTCTTCTTGGTTGACAGCTCGCCGCCAACTTTCGTCGCGTCTACGCCAGAGTCTCCCCGGCCACCACCGATACCGCCGCGCGGTATGACGTTGACACCGTTGACCAGCGTCTCGAGGTCCGGAGGGTAACGATCCGGATTATCAACCCCAAATATCGTCGGATCGCTGATTACGACCTTGCTGCGCGGATCGAAATAGGAGTTTTGCTGCTGTTGCTGTTGTTGCTGCTGAACACCGATTCCCGCATTGGGCATGCCCACAGTATCGCGGTGAAACTCATCGATGGCGGTGCGCATCTGGCGCAGCACATCATGGAGTTGCTGCTCCTTTTGGCGTTTGACGGAAAGCTTGAGCAGCGGCACAACGCCCATCGTAAGAATGGTCAACACTGTGATCGTGATGACGAGCTCAATTAGCGAGAACCCTCGCTGGCCATTAGTCGCGCCGAATGCGCGCGCTGGAATTGAGCGGGACAAAGTGAAGCGGCGACCGTGAAGCCTAACTGCTGTCACCGCATCGCCGCGTTCTGATTTATTCGAGCGTCGCAGGAAAATCACCTTCTTACTGCTTAACGGTTGCACGAGCCGGCGTCACCTCGACCGCCAGATCCCGGGCGTCCGTCGCCACCAGGTGCGTGGAATCTTTATCGAGTAAGAGTGCGGCGTCGCCGAGCCCAATACCTTCCACGTCGATG
>JBGPYG010000125.1:0-8891 GCA_041493085.1 Pyrinomonadaceae bacterium
ATCGAAATTGTCCGGAAGTTTCCGCCCGAAAACAGATCGAGCACGCCCAGCAGCGTTCCCGCAACGTCGTGCCAAACCTGGTCCAACCGATCCTTGTTGATGCCGGGCGCACCGATGTGCGCACCAAGGCGATAGACGGCGAGCATGCCAAGGGTAAACAAAATGCGCCGGCGAAGATCCGGCACATTGAACATATTGCGAACAGCCGCAAAAAACTTATCCATTAGCGTCCTTTCGCTCGCGCCTCCCCGGCCTACGCTACTTTACCAATCTCCGTGATTGCCCCGCCGGCCTTTTCGATCTTCTCGCGCGCGCTCTTGGTGAAACGGTGCGCTGAAATCCGCAGCGGTTTCGACAGCTCGCCGTTACCGAGAACGACAACGTCGTGCTTCGCCTTTTTGATTATCCCGCGAGTATGCAAAAGCTCCGGTGTTACTTCTTCGTTGGCTGCGAAGCCTCGATCGAGCGCTCCCAGACTAACCTCGAGCCAGCGCTTCTTGAAGATGTTGGTGAAACCACGTTTGGGCAAACGACGGTGCAGCGGCATCTGGCCGCCTTCAAATCCTATCTTGGCGGAGTAGCCCGAGCGCGATTTCTGCCCCTTCTCGCCACGGCCGGCCGTCTTCCCTAAACCAGAGCCCGGTCCTCTGCCTACACGTTTCTTCTTATGTACTGAACCCTTAGCGGGTTTTAGATTGTTGAGACTTAATGCCATGATTTTTTTGAACTTTGTTCTTTGTTCTTCAAACTTTGTACTTTGAACTTAGTTCTTTGCGGTTTCATGCAAAGGACAAAGCACCAAGTTCAAAGCTCTTAATCAACTATTCGACGATCCGCAGCAGATGCGGAATCTTGGCTACAGCGCCTCGCATAGAAGGTGTATTGGGACGCTCGACGATTTGGTTGAGCTTAGTCAGGCCCAGACTGCGTACCATCTGCTTATGAGTTTTCGGCGTGGCGATAAAGCTTCGATAGTATTGAATGCGAATCTTGCCTTGATCCGCCTGCTCAGTTTCCTTTGCTTTCTTCTCCGCCATAAGAACCTCGTAAATGGTGAAATCGTAAATAATCAATAGTAAATTTTAGTGTAAACAGCCAATCATCTTCTATTCACGATTTACTATTTACGATTTACTGAATCTCCTCGACCTGTTTGCCTCGCAGCCGCGCCAGCTCCATCGGATCCTTCATCCTGAGAAGAGCGTCGAAAGTTGCGCGCACAACGTTGTGCGGATTGGTCGAACCAAGAACCTTCGTGCGAACATCGTGCACACCGACCGCCTGCATCACGGCGCGCACTGCGCCACCAGCAATTACGCCGGTACCTTCCGACGCAGGCTTAACCAAAACGCGCCCAGCGCCAAACTTTCCAATCAACTGATGCGGCACTGTGTTCTTGATTAACGGCACCCGAATCAAACTCTTCTTAGCGGCTTCGATTGCTTTTTTTATTGCCAGCGGCACTTCACGCGCCTTGCCTGTCCCAAAACCCACATGGCCACCTTCGTCACCAACAACAACCAGGGCGGCGAACGACATGTTTTTGCCGCCCTTCACCACTTTGGTCACGCGGTTGATGGAGATAACTTGATCTTTTAGATCCAGGCCCTGGGCCGGGATGCGCTGCTTAGGTTGTCTCATTGCTTTTCTTTTGTCTTCTTACGCGGCTTCCTCTCCGCTTTGGCTTCCAAGGTTTCTTCCGCCTGGGCTTCAGAGGCTTCTTCTTCCCGGGCTGCTAATTCATTCTTATTCAGCCCGGCCTCACGAGCTGCGTCAGTCAGTGCCTTGATCCGGCCGTGATAGAGATAGCCGCCGCGGTCGAAAACCACACTGCTGATCCCTTTTTCGAGCGCGCGTTCTGCAATCGCCTTGCCGATCCGGCTGGCGGCATCAAGGTTCCCACCGGAGGAGCCACGCAAATCCTTCTCAGTGGTCGACGCCGACACGATCGTCTTGCCGAGCTGATCGTCAACTACCTGCGCATAGATGTGATTCAGGCTGCGATAAACGGCCAGCCGCGGCCGCTCGCTGCTGCCCTTTACTTTGCGGCGAATTCGCCTATGAATCGCCTCGCGAACTGTTGCTCTGCTCGTGTTTGCCATTGCGTTAGTAAATCGTGAATCGTAAGTCGTAAATGGTTAAAACAGAATTCAGCTTTCAGCGTCGACTGTTTGCTGTTTACTGTTTACTGTTTGCTACTTCCCTGTCTTGCCCGGCTTCAGCTTAATGGGCACATCCGCGTAGCGAATGCCTTTTCCTTTGTAAGCGTCCGGCTTACGCAATCTGTGCATTTCGGCGGCGACCTGGCCGAGCTTCTGTTTATCGATGCTCGTTAGCGTCAGCGTGGTCTGATATTGCTGGATGCTTCCCTTGGTCGCCATGCGCTCGGCTTTGGCCTCAACTCCGTCAGGCAAGGGAAAGTCGATCGGATGTGAATACCCCAGCGAAAAAAGTATCCGCTTCGCCTGCACGTCTGCCTTGTAGCCAACCCCGACAACATCCATCTGCCTCGTGAACCCTTCGGTTACGCCGACAATTGCATTGTTAGCTAGCGCGCGCGCCAGTCCGTGCAGCGGCGCCAGATCATCCGACGTGCGCTCAGCACGTAGCTCATCGCCCTGGAGTTTGAAGCTAATACCTTCAGGGATCGGGGTCTTCAAGTTACCCTTCGGTCCCTTCACCTCAAGCACCTGCTCCCCAATGGTCACCGAAACGCCCTTAGGTAACGTGATTGCTTTCTTGCCAATGCGCGACATAATTTTAACCTTCGGCTAAAAAGATGTTAGATGCTAGATGTTAGATGTTAGTTCTGTTTTCACTAGCATCTGACATCCGACATCTAGTGTCTGTCTTAGTAAATCTGTGCCAACAATTCTCCGCCCATGTTTTCCCGGCGCGCCGCCTTCCCGCTCATCAGGCCCTTGGAAGTAGAAACAATATTCACTCCATAGCCGCCCAGGACTTTCGGGATTTCACTGGAGCCAACATAAACGCGCCGGCCCGGTCGCGAAACCCTCTGCAGATACGTGATGGACGAGGTGCCGCGCGCATCGTACCGCAGGAAAATGCGAATCGTGCGCTTCAAGCCCTCGCCCTTGAGAACAAAGTTATTGATGTAACCCTCTTCCTTAAGAATCCGGGCAATCTCAAGCTTCAGTTTCGAGGCCGGGATATCAGCGCGCGAATGCTTTGCCGCAATGGCATTACGGATTCGCGTCAACATGTCGGCGATAGGATCAGTCATACAAACTCCAGATACTAGATGTTAGATGTCAGCTGTCGGTTGAATGTCAGAACCAGCATCTGACATCTAACATCTAACATCTGCCTTGCTACCAACTAGACTTAATGACGCCGGGAATTTGTCCCTCGAGCGCCAACTGACGAAAACAGATACGGCACAAATTAAACTTCCGCAGATAGGCGCGTGACCTTCCACACCGCTTGCAGCGGCTGTAAGCACGTACCGCAAATTTCGGTTTCCGTTGCGATTTCGCAATCAATGATTTCTTTGCCATAGTACCTCAGAGATCAGATGTCAGAGGTCAGCGGTCAGAAGGTCGCATTCCTGACCTCTGATCTCTGACCTCTGATCTCTTTATTGCCGAAAGGGCATCCCCAATCCCTTCAAAAGTGCACGAGCCTGCTCGTCGTTTCGTGCTGTCGTGATAATCGAAATGTTCATCCCGCGTAATTTGTCGACCTTGTTAAAATCGATTTCGGGGAAAATCAATTGCTCGCGCACGCCGATCGTGTAGTTTCCCCGGCCATCAAAAGCCTTTGGCGAAACTCCACGAAAATCCCGGACCCGAGGCAAAGCGATCGAAACCAGGCGATCAAGAAACTCATACATGCGATCGCCGCGCAGCGTCACCATCACGCCAATCGGCATTCCCTGGCGCAGCTTGAACGACGCGATGGACTTCTTCGCTTTGGTGACTACAGGCTTCTGGCCAGTTATCGAGCGAAGCTCTTCCGCGGCCGTGTCAAGAATCTTGGCGTTGGCAATTGCCTCGCCCATTCCCATGTTCAAAACTACCTTCTGGACACGCGGGATCGCCATCGGATTCTTGATCCCAAACTCCCTGGCAATCGCCGGAGCAACCTCTTTTTGATACCGCTCTTTTAGCCTTGCTGCCATCTCAATCCTCGTGAATTGTAAATCGTGAATCGTAAATAGTAGTCGTTCCGCTCTATTTACTATTTACGATTTACCCGCCTTTATTTCTCCAACGATTGCCCGCTGCCCGCGGCCACGCGAATCTTGGAGCCATCGCCCTCTATCTGATACTTCACTCGCGTGGGCTTGCCTGACTGTGGATCGACCAACTGCACGTTGGAAATGCTGATGAACGCTTCCTTCTCGATGATGCCGCCGCCGCGGTTGCTCTGCGGGTTCGCCCGCTGATGCCGCTTGATCACTCCCACGCCTTCAACCTTTATCTTCCCTACTGCGGGTGCCACCTCGAGCACGCGACCACGTTTACCTTTGTCGCGGCCGGCAATGATCGCCACCTGATCGTTCTTCTTAATTTTTGACCGTTTTGTTCCCGGCATAATCTCAAATAACCTCCGGCGCGAGGGAAACGATTTTCATAAAGTTCTTATCGCGCAACTCGCGCGCTACCGGACCGAACACGCGCGTGCCAATCGGAGTCCCGTCCTCTTTTATCAACACCGCTGCATTCTGATCGAAACGGATATACGTTCCATCCTTGCGGCGCACTTCTTTGCGTGTGCGTACGATGACCGCGTCCTGAACCGTTCCTTTTTTGATCGTGCCGTCGGGTGACGCCTCTTTGACGGTCACCTTGATCCGATCACCCAGGCTCGCGATCTTTCCTGTCGACCCGCCGATGGGCATGATCATCTCAACCCGTCTTGCGCCTGAATTGTCGGCGACCTCGAGCGAGGTCTGCATCTGAATCATGACTACACCCTCAGAAATTCGAATTTCCAAATTCGAATTTCGAAATTTTACTTCGCGGCCTTCTGCACTATCTCAATTACGCGCCAACGCTTCCGCGCGGACATAGGCCGCGTTTCAACAATTCGCACCTTGTCGCCAATGGTTGCGCCCAGCTCGTCATGCGCCATGAATTTCGACGTGCGACGGACATAGCGACGGTATTTGGTGTGGCGCACCAGACGATCGACGCGCACAACCACCGTTTTCTGCATTTTGTCGGAAACTACTGCGCCAACCTTCTGCGAGCGATGCGCGCGCTTGGCGCCATTGCCTGTCGCTTCACTAGCGGCGTTATTACCGGCAGTAGCCGGCGTATCGCTGCCGCTAATACCGTTGCTTTCTTCTTGATTCTCTTCTGCCATGCTTCTTACTCAGTGCCGGAGACCCGGCGGTTCCTGGCTTACCTTCCAGCGCGCGGTCGCAATTAGGCGACGGCGCGTCAATTTCTCTAACTACTTGCCCGCGGCTGGCGCTTTACTCGCCCGCGGCTGGCGTTGTCGTGTAATCGTATGCAGACGCGCGAGCGATTGTTTTTCTTCGCGGATACGTTTGACCGCATCCACTTCGCCGAGCGCCAGTTTGAACTTCAAACGAAAGAGCGACTCTTTCAAACGGGCAGTTTCCGCTCTCAGTTCTTCTGCCGAAAGGTCGTGATATCTATCCAGCTCTTCGCGCCGTTTCATATCTAGATCGCGCCCCCTTCTTGATCCGCGCGGGTCACAAACTTCGTCTTGATGGGAAGCTTCTGAGCGGCGAGACGCATTGCATCGCGCGCGGTCTTCTCATCCACTCCCTCAATCTCGTAAAGAATCCTGCCTGGTTTGACTACTGCCACCCAGTATTCCGGCGCTCCCTTGCCTTTGCCCATACGCGTTTCGGCGGGCTTTTTGGTCACCGGCTTGTCAGGAAACATCCGAATCCAGATTTTGCCGCCGCGCTTGATGTGACGGGTCATAGCAATACGCGCCGCTTCAATCTGGCGATCCGTGATCCACGCCGGCTCCAAACACTTGAGCCCATACTCACCAAAGCTGATCTCGCTGCCACGAGTCGCGACGCCAGTCATGCGTCCGCGCATCTGCTTTCGGTGCTTAACTTTTTTCGGCATCAACATAGCGTTTCACTCATTTCCGATTTCCAATTTCCGATTGCTGATTGCGCACTGCCAATGAGCCCGGCAAATTCAAAATTCGCAATCCGAAATCCGAAATTCTTATGGGTTTTCCCCGCGCGGTCGTCTGCCGTCAGAGCCGCCGCCACCTTCGCGCTCGCGACGGGTGCGCGGACGCCGCTCGCGCTCGCCCATGCGCGTTTCGTTAATCGGATCCGAGCCGGTGCCGCGAGCCATTGCTGCCTTGGCATCAAGAATTTCGCCACGGTAGATCCAAACCTTTACGCCAATCTGGCCAAACGTCGTGCGCGCTTCGGCCAAACCGTAATCGATGTCAGCTCGCAAAGTGTGCAGCGGCAGCTGTCCCTGGAGATGCCACTCGCTGCGGGCGATCTCGGCGCCGTTCAGTCGTCCACTGACTTTCACCTTGATTCCCTGAGCGCAAAATCTAAGCGACTCTTCGACCGCCTTGCGCATAGCCCGGCGAAACGCAATGCGCTTCTCGAGCTGCGCGGCAATTTTCTCGGCTTGCAACTGCGCGTTCAATTCCGGCTTATGAATTTCCTGAATTGAAACTAAGACTTCGCGGCCGGTCTTGGCGGAAAGATCACTCTTCAGCTTGTCGATCTCAGCTCCCTTGCGCCCGATGATAATTCCCGGCCGCGAAGTGTAAATGATGATCTTGAGCCTGTTGGCCGCGCGCTCGATGTCGACGTGGGAAACGCCTGCACCAGCGAAACGTTGCTTCAGATCGCGCTTGAGCCTGAGATCCTCCAACAAGTACTCGCCATACTTATTCTTCGCAAACCAGTGCGAATGCCAGTCCTTGTTATAGCCGAGGCGGAATCCGTAGGGATGAACTTTCTGACCCACAATCTTCTCCAGTTCTTTGTTTCAAATCTCAATCTGAGATTTCAGATCAGAGACTCGTTAACCGTCGACCTATTACTCGTCTACCTTAGTCGCCTTCTTCTTCGCAGCCCGCTTGCTGGCCTTCTTCTCACCCTCAGCCCTGGCGGCAGCGTCTGCCTTTTCAGAAGCCTCAGTCGTCGGGGCCACACGTTTCGCGCGCGGCGCCGCTGCGGCTCCGCCGCGTTTGCGGCCTTTGCTTTCGACTAGTTTCGCCGGCTTCGCGTCAATAGCCTTGCCGTCACCATGCCGTTTCGCTTTTGGCTCAGGTCGCTCATCATTGGAAAGCAAAACCGTGATGTGACAGAAGTGGCGCTGTTCGCGATAAGCTCGCCCTTGCGGAGCGGGACGGACGCGACGGCGACCCTTGGTCGGTCCGCGGTCAACGAACGCGGTCTTCACCCACAAATCATCCGGGTCAATCGCGACGTTTGCCTTCTCAGCCGATTCATTGGCGTTGGCGATCGCCGAACGCACACACTTCTCAATCAAATTCGAAGCACGCTTGTCCGAATACCGCAGAATAGCCAAAGCCTTATTGACGTCTTTGCCGCGAATCATATCCACCACCAGTCGCGCCTTTTGCGCCGACCCGCGAAGATATTTTGCACTTGCTATCGCTTCCATACTCAATTTCCCCAGGCTCCGAGTTTCGCGTTTCGAGTTTCGCGTTAAGCAATCTTGAAACTCGGAACTCGGAACTCCGAACTCGAAACTATTTCGCCGCCGGCGCTACCTTCGTCGCCTTTTCCACCTTGGTGCCGGAATGTCCCTTGAAGGTGCGCGTGGGAGCAAACTCACCCAGCTTATGGCCCACCATGTTTTCCGTGACATAGATTGGCAAATGTCGCCTTCCGTTGTGCACGCCAAACGTCAAGCCAACCATGTCCGGAGAAATCGTAGAGCGCCGCGACCAGGTCTTAATCACCGGAGGTCGGTTACCGCTCGCGCGTATGCGATCGACGGCCTGCTGAACGCTCTTGTCAATAAACGGTCCTTTTTTAACTGAACGTGCCATATTCGTCTCGCTTCGCTCAACTCTTTAGTTTCGAGTTTCGAGTTCAGCGTTTCGAGTTTCTTCCTCGAAACCCGAAACCCGGAACCCGAAACTTATTTCGTCCTGCGATCCTTCAAAATCATTCTCTGCGTTCGCTTATTACTTCTTGTCTTATAGCCGCGCGTCGGCTGACCCCACGGCGTCACCGGATTACGGCCGCCAGAAGTCTTTCCTTCACCGCCACCGTGTGGATGGTCAACTGGATTCATCGCCACTCCGCGCACGTGCGGGCGAATGCCTTTCCAACGCGACCTGCCGGCCTTACCCAATGAAACGTTCTCGTGCTCGATGTTTCCCACCTGGCCAATCGTCGCCTTACAAACCAGCGGCACGCGTCGCACTTCACCTGACGGCATTCGCAGTTGCGCGTAGTCGCCTTCTTTGGCCACGAGCTGTGCAAAGGCACCAGCCGACCGCGCCATCTGTCCGCCTTTTCCCGGGCGCAACTCGATGTTGTGGATCTGTGTGCCCAGAGGAATATTGATCAGCGGCAGCGAGTTGCCGGGCAGAATGTCGGCTTCAGCGCCGCTCATGATCGTCTTGCCAACTTCAATTCCGCTCGGCGCGATGATGTAGCGCTTCTCACCGTCGAGATAGGTGATCAGGGCAATGTGGGCCGATCGATTCGGATCGTACTCAATCTGCGTAACCCGACCGGCCACGCCTTCCTTGTCACGCTTGAAATCCACGATGCGATAGAAACGCTTGTGGCCGCCGCCACGCCGCCGCACCGTGATGTGTCCATCGTTGTTGCGCCCGGAGATCCGCTTCTTCGGTTCAAGGAGCGACTTCTCGGGAACTGCGCCGGCGGTTAACTCATCTCGCGTGAGATAAGTCTGATACCG
>JBGPYG010000309.1:0-5235 GCA_041493085.1 Pyrinomonadaceae bacterium
CAAACAAGCTGGTACGAAA
Source organism: Pyrinomonadaceae bacterium (assembly GCA_041493085.1). GTDB lineage: Bacteria > Acidobacteriota > Blastocatellia > Pyrinomonadales > Pyrinomonadaceae > PSRF01. The sequence continues at coordinate 20 of JBGPYG010000309.1, forward strand.
TGCACCGGCAGTTTTGCTTCCTGCAACACGCGCGTCATAGTGAAATCGTCGGAGACTGTGCCTCGCCAACGTTCCATGACCTGCAGCCTTTCGAATGTCGATCTGCGAATCGCGGTTGAGCCGCCCCAACAGAAGTTCTTGTCTTCGCGCTCGCCCAGGGCTGAAGCAATCGAGGCATTCCACACCGAACGAAGCTGCGAAGCGAGTCCGCCACGGTCGGACAAGAACCAGCGATAGCCGGTAGCCGCGCCCACTTCTTCGTCGGCTAAAGGCGCAACCAACGCTCGCAGCCAGCCGGACTGCGGTCGCACATCTGAATCAACAAAAGCCAGTACCTCACTTCGCGGATCAACTTCCGCAACAGCAACTCTCAAGTTGTGCACCTTCTGTCCGCAATCTACTGCCTCCCCCGCGATGACAACGCGCGCGGAAACTCGCCCGGTGCTGCCTTCAGTTTTGATAATCTCCTCAACGACCCTGAGAGATGGATCATCGGCTCGATCCGTGACGAAGATGATTTCGTAGGCCGGATAGCTTTGTTGGAAAATTGCGGCGATGTTTTCCCGCAGGCCATCTTCCAAACCGCGGCTGGGGGCGATCACGGAAACCAGCGGAGTGAAATCGGGAAGAGGACGCGCCTCTTCGCGTCGGACGTAAGCTGCGAAGCTAAGACCGCCGCGGAGAGAAAGTACGCCAAGCCAGATGACGATTGCGGCCAAGGAATAGAATACGAGCATCACGCTCTATGCGAATGGAGCGCGAAACTTCGTTCGTTCACCAACGGTTCTTTCATTTTGCGGTGGAACACCAATCACAATACCCGCGCTTACTCTTTGCCGGTCTGGCTGACCAAGGCTTCAACCGCTCGGCGGAACGAAGGAGCATTGAGCGCCGGGTATTTATGAATGTTACCTTCAATCTTATAGAAAAGTTCGAGCAGGCGCTTGGGCTCAACGAGATTGCTTCTAATCATTTCTTGTATGTCCCGCAGATCAGTCTCGTGGCCTCGCTCAATTTTAGCGAGAGCCTGCGCGTAAAAATCGTAGTGGAGAAAAGTGAGCTTCCCCTCCTGTCGAACGAATCGGCTGCGGTCTTCCCAGCCCGGCAACTCCGGAATAAAATTATCTGGCGAAGCCAACTCAATGTTGATCTCGAGGCGTTCCTTCAGAGTTGATAATTGCCTCAGGAGATCGTCCCGCTCGGGAATAGCCTTGAGATCAATGTCAATCGTCGAATCGCGCCAGCCCAGCAGTACTGCAGTTGCGCCACCGACGAGAAAAACCCGGGCCGGACTCGTAACTCCGCTGCCCAGAGCCTTCATGAATTCTTCCACGCGAGCGGCGGTTACCGGTTGACGCATTCGGCGGCCCGTTCGTAACTGACTAATCTTCTGATCAAAGCGTTGTAGCGCGAATGCGCTGAGTCTTGATCGTCTTGCGCGAGCAAGTCGTAAAGACGGTGTTCGGGGTTCGGTGGCAATTGCTCGGGTAGTTCGAGGCCCAATCGTCTTAATCTCGGAGACCCAATCGCCACCAGCAAAGCCTCGACAGTCTCCCGGCCTTCGCGCAGGTCTTGCAAGCCTGCTTCAATAAGATCCTCTCCGGGCAGTACAGCGTCCATCGATTTTATTTCAAACCCACCGACCCCACAGTTGCAAGCGGCGCCACCAGCCTCTGCACAATCTCGATTAGCGGCTGCGGGTAAACGCCGATGAAGAGAATGCCAACCAGAGAAACTACCAGGGCCGTTTGCAAAGCGGGCGAAAGCGAAAGTGGCTTGTCGTCGGCGATGCGGTCGCCCAGATACATCACTTTGATGAAGCGCACGTAGTAGTAAAAAGAAACGACAGTGTTAATGATCGCCCAGCCGGCCAGCCAGTAGTACCACGTCTTGCCGTCCGCTTTGCCGCGCTGGAGTAGTCCACCAAAAAGAAAATACTTGCCAATAAAACCTCCGGTCATCGGCAAGCCGCCAAGCGACAACATAAACACTACCATCATCGCCGCCATTCCGGGCGCCTTATGCGCGAGTCCCGTCATATCGTCAACGTTGTCGCCGATGATTCCCCGCCGCCGCAGACTGATGATGATGCCAAACGCGCCCATGTTCATGAGGGTGTAGACCAGCAAATAAATCACGAGACCGATATAACCGTAAATGTTTCCCGCCACCAATCCCAACAGCAAGTAGCCTGCGTTTGAAATTGAAGAGTAAGCCAGCAATCGTTTCGAGTTCTCCTGCGTCACCGCTGCCCAATTCCCCACCATGATCGTGATCGCGGCAACTAAACCCAGGAGCGGTGCCCAGTCAGCCCGTATGCTGTTGAGCGCTTCGATAAAAATGCGCGCATAAAGGGCGAAGCTCGCGGCTTTGGAAGCGGTTGAAAGAAATGCGGTGACTGATGTCGGCGCGCCTTCATAGACGTCGGGCGCCCACATGTGAAACGGCACGGCGGCAATCTTAAAAAACAAGCCCGCGGCCAGGGCGATCATTCCCAGCAACAGCATCGGTCTAAGCGAAGCGGTTGCCGGGTCGCTCGTTTGTCCCATGGTCGCGGCAATGGCGGCGACGCTGCGTCCAATCTCGGCCAGATTGGTTGAACCGGCAATGCCATAAAGCAGCGACATGCCGTAGAGCAACACGCCGGATGAGAACGCGCCCAACAGGAAATACTTCATCGCCGCTTCGTTTGAGCGCTTCTCGCGTTTTGTGAAAGCGACGAGCACATAGAAGGTAAGCGCCATCAACTCCAGGCTGATGTAGAGCGTGATCAAGTCGAAGCCACAGCCTAGAAACATCATGCCGACGGTGGCAAACAAAACCAGCGCGTAGTATTCGCCGTGCTGTTCACCTTCAATGTCGAGATAGCGTATGGAAACTGCTATCGCAAGTGCAGCGCCGATAAGGAAGATGCTTTGGAATACCAACGCAAAGCCGTCAATGCGAATCATGCCGTAGAAGCCATCCAGCGGCAGAGCGTCGCGGCTGGCCCAAAACTGTACCCAGAGCGAAACGGCGGCAAGCGCGACGCCCACCAGGGAAAAGTAAGCAATGAGTTTGCTCTTGCGATACGGCAGGACAACTTCCATCACCAACGCAATGCAAGCGCATACGGTCAGAATCAGCTCCGGGACGATAAGCTGTAAGTCGGCTAAATTGAATAGCGCGGTCGTGCTGGCTTGTAAGAGAAGCATGTAGTCAGTAGTCAGTCGTCAGTAGTCAGTCGTATCACTCATCACTTTTGATCTATCACGGCCGCGCGTGCAGGAGGTTGAGCCGCAGGCGGCAGACCCTGGATTGGATAAGTGGGTCGCACCTGCCGAACTACAGCATTCACGGGACGCTCGACGTAGCTGAGAAACGGCTTGGGGTAGACGCCGATCCAAAGTGACATGATGACAAGTGGCGTCATGTAAGCCCACTCGCGGCCGCTCAGGTCGGTCAACTTCTCATTCTTCGGATTATCGATCGTGCCGAAAAACATTCGCTGGTAGAGCCAAAGCATGTAGCCGGCATTCAGGATAATTCCCAGCCCGCCCCAGGCAGCCCACGCCGGATTTGCTTCGAAAGCCCCCCGCAAGGAAAGAAATTCAGAAATGAAAACACACAGCAGCGGCAGCCCGATCGCCGTCATAACCATCGCTAAGAAGACGGCCGCGTAGCCGGGCATAACGTGCGACAGCCCGCCAAACTCCGCGACGCTGCGCGTGTGCCGCCGCTCATAAATAATTCCCACCAGCAGAAACAGGGCCGCCGAATAGATGCCGTGGTTGATCATGTGGAGCACGGCGCCGTTTAGTCCGTTAGGATTCAACGCAAACAAGCCCAGCATGACGATGCCCATCGACGACACGGATGAATACGCGACGAGCTTTTTGACGTCACCGTCCTTCTTGACTACGAAATACATCGCGGCCAGCGCGCCATAGATGATTCCCACAATGGCCAGGAAGACCATCACGCTGCGCACGCCAAAAGATCCGAAATACGATTCGTCGGCGGACGCCGCGGGAAACATCGGAATATTGAAACGAAAGAAACCGTAAGTTCCCAGCTTCAGCAGGATGCCGGCAAGGATGACTGAACCTGCTGTCGGCGCTTCAACGTGCGCGTCGGGAAGCCAGGTGTGAAACGGAAACATCGGCACCTTAATCGCAAAGCCGAGAGCGAAGGCGAAGAACAGTAGCACCTGCATGGCGCCCATCGGCATTACTGAGCCGAGCGCCTGCATGTAAAGAATATTGAAGGTGCCGGTGCCATTCTGCGCGGCTGCTTGCAAACTGCCTGACACCATTGCTGCGGCTTCCTTGTTTCCGGCGAGCAAGTCGACAGTTGCCTGCGTGATCTGACCGGTTAGTGCGGTGTCCTGAGTCAGGAAATATATCTTCAAGATGCCCAGCAGCATGACGACCGATCCCACCAGCGTATACAAAAAGAATTTGATGGCCGCATACAAACGGTTCTCGCCGCCCCAGATGCCAATCAGGAAGTACATCGGCACCAGCGACACCTCGAAGAAAAGATAGAACAGGAACAGATCCATCGAAGTGAACACACCGACAACCGCGGTCTGAAGCAGTAGCAGTAGGACGTAGTATTCCTTTTCGCGTTTCTGGATGTACTTCCATGAAGACAAGGCAGCGATCACGCCCAGGAGCGTGGTCAGCACAATCAACAGCACCGCCACGCCGTCAACGCCCATCTGATAACGCGCGCCAATCACGGGGATCCACTGATGGTCCTCGAGAAACTGCATGCCGCCAATTGCGCGGTCATACTTCAGAAGAAACAGCGAAGCGACAAAGGCGAGACCAAACCAGGCGGTGGCAAACTTCTTGATCAGCGCTGACTGGTCCTTCTTGAAGAGCACAAGAATGACGATCGCTCCCAGCGTGGGGAGCCACGTAACGATTGAAAGGATTTGCAGGCTTTTCATAAGTTGTCCATTGTCACGTTGTCAGTAGTCAGTCAGTTGCTGCGTTCTTATCAGTGTTTGAACCAGCTCAGAATGTCACCGCCAAACATCATCGCCACTGCGGCAACCAGCCCCAGTACCATCACGAGCGCGTAGTTTTGCGTGAAGCCCGTTTGCGCGGCGCGGAAGAGCGGCGACATCAGACGTATAACAAAAGCCGCAACGGCGTTGACCAGGCCATCGACAAAATATTGATCGGTGAGGCCAGTCATACGACTTGAAAGTCTTGTCAACCAGGCTG
>JBGPYG010000381.1:0-3868 GCA_041493085.1 Pyrinomonadaceae bacterium
AGTCTCACTAAATTTTCGACGCAACCTTTTTTCCGTTTCGCCAAGTCTAAACAGGCTTTTGCGAGGTTCGGTGAATTGGAGTTTTCCAGCTGCTGACTTTTTCTAATTTCAAGGAGGACCGGTTAACACCCGCACTCCTTGTAACGTCCTTATCAATGTGAACATCAATGTAAACCGATGCCCTGATTCTGCGACGACCCAAGGAGAATCACTCAAACAATGAAGCACCTCCTATTTGCCGTCGCCATACTATTGGTTTTCTCACCAATCTCGCGGGCCCAATCAACCTCATCAACCCCATCAACATCGTCCACTTCATCAAGCACGGCCACGAGGGAGGCGGCACCAGGCGCCACCGCTTCAGCTACTCCTAGTCCGCAATTATCACCGTCGCCGGATACAGCGGCTGAGTCAGCCTCATCTTCGAAACCGACCACTGGAAGGCGCGGCAGTGTACTTCCTCCGGAAAAGACTCAACCGGTAAAGTTGGTACTCTTCGCCAAGCCTCCCGTTATCGATGGAAAGCTTGATGATGATGTATGGAAGTCGGCGGCTGTCTTCAAAGACTTTTACCAGTGGCGGCCCAGCGACTCTTCGCCCGCGTCGGCGCAAACCGAAGTCTTCGCCGGTTACGACTCGCGTTTCATATATTTTGCCTTTCACGCCTACGACGATGCTGCCAAGGTGCGCGCGAACGTGGCGAAGCGCGACAATATTTTTGACGATGATGTTGTCGGCTTGCTCCTCGACACCTTTAACGACAAGAGACGAGCCTATGAGCTGTTCTTTAATCCGCTGGGAATTCAGCAGGATGGGTTTCTTAACGAAGGCGGGGATGACGACTTCAGTGTAGATATCGTGATGGAGTCAAAGGGATCGCTGACGCCAGATGGCTATACGGTCGAGGTAGCTATTCCCTTTAAGTCGCTCCGTTACGAGGCTGGCAAAGGAAAACTGTGGGGCGTTCATATTGTGCGGCAGATAAAGCACGTCAATGGCGAAACAGATTCATGGATGCCGATATCCAAAGACCAGTCAGGCTTGCTCAGTCAGGAAGGCCACATATCGGGTCTGGAAGGTATCTCGGCTGAGCGCACGCTCGAATTGATCCCGAGCCTCACGTTATCGGAGACCGGAAAGCGCAAGGCTCCAATCACTGTGGCGCAGATTGCCCAGGGTGGAAGATTCGTCAATGAACCGATCAAATTCGATCCAAGCCTGACTGGTAAGTACAGTATTACTCCCACCGTCACCCTGGACTTTGCCGTCAATCCCGACTTCGCGCAGGTCGAATCCGATCAGTTGGTGGTCACTGCTAACCAGCGCTTCCCGATCTTCTTTGAAGAGAAGCGGCCATTCTTTCTTGAAGGTATCGACATCTTCCGCACCCAAATCGCCGCGGTCCACACACGCGCCATCAACGATCCCGACTATGCGGTGAAGTTGACGGGAAAGGTGGGCCGCAACACGTTTGGATTGTTACTCGCGTCAGATAACGGTCCGGGAAATTTCGCTGAAGACGAGCGGGCGACTGCCGATCCGAGACTGCTGGATAAGAATGCCACTTTCGGCATCCTGCGTTTGAAGCGCGATATCGGGAAGTCGGATTCGTTCATTGGTTTCCTCGGAACTTACAACCGCTTTGTCGATCAATATAACGAGTTGGCGGGATTTGACGGGCGCTTTCGTGTCGACAAGCAAACTGTCTTTAGCTGGCAAGTTCTCGGCACACATTCGCGCCGTCCGTTCTTCTTCCCAGAACAGGGAAAATCTCTCGACCGGAGAGAGAATGGCTTCATCTACGCCGTGGACTATAACAAAGACGGACGGCACTTTGGCTACGATCTCTCGGCCGTGGGGCGCACGCGTTATTACCGTTCTGATGTTGGTTTCAATCGACGCAATAACACGAACAACCCAAATCTATTTGTTCGCTACAACTCCGAGCCGAAGCCGAAAGCGCGTTTGATCTCCTGGCGCGTCTATACGGATTTGTCCGGTAACTTCGACTGGCAGGGCCGCTCACAAAACGCCAATAACGAAACGCAGGTGCAGCTTAATTTCAGAAAGGAAAGCTACCTTGGATTCGGCGTGGAGAAGGGTTACGAGCGAGTATTTGAAAGTGAGTTTGGAGCCAAGCGTCAGCCTGGTTCAAACTGCGTCATCAACAACAACTGCACCTTCGCAGGCCAGGACAATGAGCGTTCGACCTCTAACCGCGGAATCTACTTCTATACCGGATCGTCGCCCAGCAAGAAAGTTAACTTCAATTTCTTTGCCAACCGCCGTTGGGGAGCACTTGATTTCGACTTCGGCGCTGGACCAAAGTTTCCGCGTGTAAGTCCGCCCGCTCTCGCGGCGGCTACCTTCGAGTCAGCACATCCACATCTTTGCGATCCGGCTCCTCCGGGCGGACCCCCGAAAATTTTGCCACCCGTTTGCAATGCGCCGCAAGATCCGGGACCCGGCGATTTCGTCCATGTGGATGGAGGGATAACCTTCCAGCCAACCACCGCCTTGAAGGCGACGCTGAATTTCACCAAGGAGAGATTGAGGCGTTACGACACCGGCCTGCTGGCTTTCGATGAGAACATTATCTCGCTGCGCAGCACCTATCAGTTCAGCCGCTTCTTGTTTGCGCGCGGTCGTATCGATTTTGATTCGATAGCGTCCAACTACAAAGGACAGTTCCTGCTTGGCTACACGCCCAATCCAGGTACCGCTCTCTATCTGGGTTACAACGACGATCTCAATCGCCGCGGGTTTAATCCCTTTTCCGGCCAGCTGGAGCCAGGCTTCCGGCGCAACGGCCGAACCTTCTTCATCAAGATGTCTTACCTGTTTCGCAAGAGTTTCGGGGGGTAGGCGCGCTACCTTAGTTAGCTCCAATTTCCTACGCATTCAGATAAGAGAAACCCCGAATAAGAGAATAGTTTATTACTGGGACCGCGGGCGTCTCGCCCGCCGCCGCGCTGGCAGACACAAGTGGAGGCGATTGCCAGAACCGGTTCGCGCTTCGCGCTCATTGCGGGCGAGACGCCCGCGGTCCCAGTAAACAGTTGAGCAATCAAGCTCAAAGCGAGATTGCTCTGCTACCCCGTTCCTTGCCGCTTGGGTTAAGATTGCTGCCACCAGATCGGGAAACATGTTGGAAACTGCACCTCGCTACACTCGCCCGTCTAAGTCCATCCGGTTAATCGCCGGATTGTTGTTTTGCATGCTGATATTTGTTTTCGGAGCGTGCAAGAGCGACTATCAGGGCTCCGCCAGGCAGAACCAGCCCGGCGATAACAAAGCAACGCGACAGGTGAAGACCGCGCGCGTCGAGGAAACACCTTTCGGCGAGACCGTGACCGCAAACGGAACTCTCGCCGCTTTTGATCAATCGACTGCCGGCGTCAAGGTTGCCGGACGGTTGAGCTCAATTTCAGTTGACCTCGGCAGCGTTGTTCGACGCGGGCAGATGATTGCGCAAATAGAAGCCAACGACTACAAGCTTCGCGTGCAACAGTCTGAGGCCGCCTTGAGCCAGGCGCGAGCGCGGCTCGGTCTTTCACCAGACGGCACCGACGACAAAGTCAGCGCGGAGCAAACCGGCACGGTCCGACAAGCCAAAGCACAGCTCGACGAGGCACGTCTTAATCGGGAGCGTACCGTGCGTCTGGTGGAGCAGGGAGTTGTTGCAAAGGCAGACTTCGATGGTGCAGATGCGACGTTCAAAGTTGCGCAAAGTCGCTATCAGGACGCGATTGAAGAAATCAGAAACCGTCAGGCTCTGCTCGCCCAGCGCCGCTCCGAGCTCGCGCTCGCGCGACAACAGCTTGCCGACACCGCGGTCTACGCGCCGTTGGATGGCATCGTGCAGTTG
>JBGPYG010000058.1:0-12857 GCA_041493085.1 Pyrinomonadaceae bacterium
CATCCAATTTGTGATCGATCAGGCTGTACGGGATCGCAAACTCAGCAATCCGGCTGACAAAGAGGCAGCGATTGATGAAGTTTTGCCGTACATTCGTGCTGTTCGCAGCCGCATTCAGAAGCGCGAATACTTTGACATTGCCATGGACTCGCTCAGAATCGGCGACGCTGCCATGCGGCGAGAGTTGTGGCATTCAATCAGGACCGGAACCGACGCCGGCGTGCGCGCTGGGCAAACACGTGTCAAGCGTGTGCAAGTGAAACCTACAGTGGCGGAAGAGCGTCTGCTCGAACTGCTGCTGGCTGATGAGGGGCTGCGTCGCACTGTTTTGCCCAAGCTCGAACCTGGGGATTACAACGACCTGGCTACGGCTCCCATTTTCCGCGCGTTGATCGATGGAGAGCGTGAAGGCGCAGTAATTGACTTTAGTTTCTTAAGCCAAAAGACCGAAGGTGATCCAATCGCCGAGCTTTTGCCGAGTCTGCTAATGAGCGAGTTTGAAAACGCGGCAGGTGACCAGTCCGATGCGCGGCAACTGACCGCGGATAGGTGCCTTAACGCCTTGCGATTGATGAAAGTAGATCGTCGCATCAGTGACTTGCGAGCAGAGATTGCCGCCGCCGAGCGCAATGGAGAAACGGAGCGTTGCGATAAACTTGCTACTGAACAAGTTGAATTAACCAGGCGCAGGGACGGTCTGCTGCCAAAAGCAGAAGCCATGCAAACTGGGAATTAGCGCTAATCTTTGGCGCGGCCAACTTACCGCCGCCACACAGAGCGCGCAGCAAAAAAAGTACGGACCCGGACATAGCCAAAGGATTTCTCACAACCGCGCATTTCGGAATCTGAAGTTTACTGGAGCAGAGATTGGTGAGTAGCGAAGACAAAGATCGTGATGATGTTATGGAGCGCCTGCTGGAGTTGGGCGGCGACAAGAAATATCTCACCTTCGACGATCTAAATCGCGAGTTGCCTGACAATGTCGTTTCACCCGACGACATTGAAGACGTTCTGCAAAAGCTCGAAGGCTCAAACATTCCCGTCGCCGATTCCGACGAACGTCTGCTCGAGCAGGCTGCCGCAGTTGCGGTCGATCACGAAGACGCCGATGAGGATATTGAGCTCGATCTCTCTGCCGGCGCTCTGGAGAAGACCAACGATCCGGTGCGCTTGTACCTGCGCGAGATGGGCGTTGTTCCCTTGCTCACGCGCGAGGGAGAAGTGGCGATTGCGAAGAGAATCGAACGCGGGCAGCTCAAGACTCAAAAAGCAATCGGCCGCTCGCCTATCGCGGTTAAGGAACTCCTGAAAATAGGTGAAGAGCTGGAAGCCGGCAAGGCCAATATTCGCGAGATCGTTATCTTCGCCGAACAGGCTGAGTTGACTGGCGACGAAGACAAGGACAAGGCGGAGGAGTACAGAGCCTGGACGGTTGAAGGCATTCAAAGCATCCGCAAGCTCTTCAAGCAAGGCTTGAAGGAATGGGAAAAACTTCGTGAAGAGCAGAAGGCTAATCGCGGCAAGAAGAGTAAAAAAGTGCTGCGCCTGCGGCGGAAAGTCGCGCGGCTGCGGCTGGAGATAGCTCAGGAAATTGGGCGGCTAAACATTACCGAGCGCGCGCGCCAACGGTTGATTGGTTCAATACGTTCGGTGCAAAAAGAGGTCCGCGATGCCGAACGCGAAATGGACAGCCTCTCGGAGAAACTCAGCCGGAAGCGCATCAAAGCCGACGACCAAAAAGAATACAAGCGCCGGGTTTCGGCAGCGAAGAAACGGTTGCTACAGATTGAAGTTGACCACAACATCAATCCCGTTGAAATCAAAAGATCATTGCAGGCAATCATAATCGGTGAACAGCAAACAGGTCAGGCCAAACGCGAGCTGGTCGAAGCAAACCTGCGCCTGGTTGTTTCAATCGCCAAGAAATACACGAACCGCGGGCTGCAGTTTCTGGACCTGATTCAGGAGGGCAATATCGGTTTGATGAAGGCGGTCGATAAGTTTGAATGGCGACGCGGTTATAAGTTTTCTACTTACGCGACGTGGTGGATTCGTCAGGCGATCACGCGCGCAATCGCGGATCAGGCTCGCACCATTCGCATCCCCGTACACATGATCGAGACCATCAACAAGCTGATCCGAACGTCTCGCTCGCTGGTGCAGGAACTTGGCCGCGAGCCGACGAGTGAAGAGATTGCCAGGAAGATGGATATTCCGGTATCGAAGGTGCGCAAGGTTTTGAAGATAGCTCAGGAACCTATTTCCCTCGAGACGCCAATCGGTGAAGAGGAAGATTCGCACCTTGGCGACTTCATCGAAGACAAGTCGATATTGAATCCTGCCGATGCAGTAGTTGCTTCCAATCTGCGCGAGATCACTGATGAGGTTCTGGCCACGTTAACTCCGCGCGAGGAAAAGGTAATCAAGATGCGCTTCGGTTTGGGTACCACTGGATCGGAGCACACGCTGGAGGAAGTTGGTCAGCATTTCGCGGTCACTCGCGAACGCATCAGGCAAATCGAGGCGAAAGCCCTTCGCAAACTGCGTCATCCATCCCGTTCACGAAAACTAAAGGCTTTCCTGGACAATACGCAGCGATAGATTCCTCCAGGCAACGAAAGAGGCGCAGAGAATCGAACCCTGCGCCTCTTTCTATTACCGCCCAGGCTCGTCTACTTAATCGATAGAAAGGTCGCACTCTTCGTGGCGTGATCAAACTCGTAGTTATAAACGAAGCCGGGAAATTGTATCGGTTGCGTGTACTGCACTCTGACTTCCATCCGGTTGTCCTGTTGCGTTGGGGTAATAATCGCATCGGCAGGAATGCCATACTCCACCGAGCTCTTGACTAGTTGGTCTTTGATCCAGGAAGCGGGGTGGCCCAAGGCCACAGCCGTATCGACGTCGTGCTGCATCAGGTCTTTAATCTGATAGGCTTGATAAGCGACGGGAATGAATTGATAACCGGCGTAGGCCACAGCGGCAATAATCGCCACAACAACAACGAATTTTAGACGCGCACCACCGCGCTCAGATTGTCTCGTCATTGTATTCATCGTTTAATCCTCAATCGTCGCTAGTATCTTTGCTGATCTCAGCGCAACGCTTCACGCACTGATTTTCGCAACAGCCGCGGACTGATCTCTTTTCCGTTTACGATGAGCGGGCGTCCGATGCGTTCGAGAAGGACCCATTGTACGTGACCCGCCGTTCGTTTCTTATCTTTCGCTATCGCACTCATTACCGCTCTCTCGTCCAAATCCCTGGCGGAGGGCAATGGCCCGCACAGGCTTACTGCCTGACGAAGCAATTCTAACTCCGATCCCTCAAGCAGACCTATATTTTTCGAAAGCTGGCCGGCAACTAGCATTCCCAGCCCTACGGCTTCGCCATGGCGGAACCTGCGGTAGTTCGTGACTGCTTCCAGGGCGTGGGCAATGGTGTGACCAAAGTTTAGAATTCGGCGCGAACGATGATCACGACGGGCAGGGTCTTCACGTTCGTCCGCAGCCACGATTGATGCCTTGAAAGCACAATGGGAGGCGATCAGCTTTTCCAGTTGCGGAGATATTAAGACTCCCCCGGACTTGAATCCGTTTAGAAAGTCGGTTGTTTCTTTGAAGAGCTTCCGGCTACTCACGGCTCCTTGTTTGACGCATTCGCACCAACCAGAGACAAGCTCGCGAGCGGGCAGAGTAGCCAGCGTCTCGACGTCGATGACAACTGCGCCAGGTTGATGAAAACTGCCGACGAGGTTCTTTCCCGCCGGCAGATTCACACCAGTCTTACCGCCGACCGAGGAATCGATTTGCGCCAGCAGGGTAGTGGGAATTTGGATAAGGGAAACACCGCGCAAATATACGGCGGCGGCGAAACCAACCACGTCGCCGACAACTCCGCCGCCCAAAGCAATCACTCCATCGCTTCGCTCGAGCCCGGCTTCACTCAGAAAGTGAAGCACTTTTTCCACCGTACGAAGCGATTTGTGGCGCTCGCCGTCGTCTATTGCCCAGGGCCAAACGGAAAAACCGTTCGCTTTGAGGCTCTGCATTACGGCGACGCCATAGAGCGAGAAAACTTTCGTATTAGAAATTAGCGCGATGCGTTGAGCCTGACTGCAGAGACAGCCGCGCGCTACCTGGCCGGCCTCAGATCGGATGCCGCGGCCGATTCTTATTTCGTATTTCTGGGGGTGCGCTCTTGTGTGAACTTGCAGCCGGGGCAATGACTCAACTCCTCAGGACGGATCGTCTAGTGAGACCACTTACTAAGAAACTCCTCGTTAGCTTTAGCCTATTGTAGTCTTAGAACGCGCGCAACCAGCAATAGCGACAAGTGGACCAACGGGTATCAGAACCGGGAGCAGTAGCGACCAGGTCAGGTTCATTGCATGCAATGCACGGTTGGTATTGGAAAGTGCCTCGTTTGTGATGTGTGCATTTCACCCGGTCTGATTTTGGCTCGGCGGCCATTGATTGTATGGAAGTTGAAAGGTGTGAAATAAAAGCGAATGGGCGCGACAAACGTGGGAGTACGTCGCGCCCATCCATTTTTTGTGGTCACTGTCCTCACCCCAGCAACCACTTGAGACGGAGGATTCACCAACCGTCTCTTCTTGCCCCACAATATACATCGCAACGCGCGTGCCGTGCAAGGCACTTTTCGTTAGGGAATGCGAAGATATCAAATTCCTTTTGTTCTCTGCAGAAGCTTAGTCGCGCCCTCTGGGAAGGGGGCAGACTCGCTGCCAGGAAACAACGTAATTATTTCAAAGCTGAGCGTAAAATTTCCACGGTTGCACAATCTAAACCCCTAACGTTTTTTCGATCACGCTTGCTAATTCATGCGCGTGGTTTTCGATTTCTTCCTGGCTCTCACCCTCAATCATGACGCGTGCCAGGGATTCGGTTCCGGAATAGCGCAAGAGGAGTCGCCCACGCGAACCAAGCTCAGCTTCTATCTCGCGTGCGAGGTTTTGAATTGCGGTGACTTCGGCGAACGGACGCTTCACCTTTACCTCCACGTTGACGAGTATCTGTGGAAACGTCTTGAAGCCTTTGGTGAGTTCGTGAAGGGCTTTTCCTGACGTTGTCATTGCGTGCAGCATAATGAGCGTCGTGATCAACCCGTCCCCGGCAAGGCTTAACCTGGGAAAGATGATGTGGCCAGACTGCTCGCCGCCGAGGCTCGCGCCCAGCCGCAGTAATTCTTCCAGTACGTATTTGTCGCCGACGTCGGTTCGAATCAGACGTATTCCCTCCGACTGAAAGGCGATTTCAAGACCGATGTTGCTCATTACCGTCGCAACTACCGTATCGTGATTCAATTCGTGGCGTGCGTTCAAATACTTCGCGAGCACGAACAAGCTGGCGTCGCCGTTTATTAATCGCCCCTGGGCATCAACGAACAGAGCGCGGTCTGCATCGCCGTCGAATGCAATGCCGAGATTCGCATCTTGCTTGAGCACTTCAGCCTGGAGCGCCTCGGTATGGAGAGAACCACAATCGAGATTAATGTTGCGGCCGTCGGGATGGTTGTTGATGGCGGTAACAGTGGCTCCCAATCGCCGAAATAACTCAGGAGCAAGCTCGCAGGCAGCGCCATTCGCACAGTCGAGCGCGAGTCGGATTCCGTCGAGGGTCATGCCGTGACCAATTTCGTCGACGAGGAAATCTAAATAGCGAGCCCTTAGATCGTCGCCTGCGGCAATATTTGTTTTTCCAGTTGTTAGTGATTCATTGTTCGGATTGGCGCCGGTCGTTTCGCGTTGAGAAAAAACATCGCTCTCGATTAAACGTTCGGTTTCTTCATCAAGCTTGCGTCCCGAAGGAGCAAATATCTTTATGCCGTTGTCTCGATAAGCGTTGTGAGAAGCGCTGATCACCACACCCGCATCGGCCGGCAGTGTTCGAGCGAGGAAAGCAACTCCAGGCGTCGTAATCACGCCGGCTGATTTCAACCCTGCGCCCGCTTTCGCTGCACCGGCGACCAATGCTTGTTCCAACCACTCACCTGACTCCCGGGTATCTCTCCCGCTCACTATCAGCGGTGCGCGCCCAAGCTTCTCTCGAAGTCGCGTGGCGAGGGAGGCGCCGACAGTCTCCGTCGTTGCAGCATCCAGCGGAAATTTTCCCGCTTCGCCGCGCATACCATCCGTGCCAAAAAGTTTCTTCATCAAAATGGAAAAGGTAACTGTGGGTGGAACTACTGACGATGAGCGGATGCGAAGATGCTGGCCAGGTAAGGCGATCCGTCGCCAGTGGCAAATCTGAGATGGACGTCGCCGCGCTTCTTCTCGGCAACTTCAACATGAATATCTACCGCTGGATCGAGTATGTCGATCTTCGGGTCAGGAATGTTTATTTCAACCTGGGAGAGATCAAAGCTTTGCTTCTTACCGTCTAACCACACGGTTTCTGTCATCGCTTTGTGCAGAGCATTTATGCGATCGGCCGGGCCCCGCAATCTCACCTTAGTCGGGTTCACGCTGACTTTGACGACCTCGAAGCCATCCGGCAACTTGCCTTCAAACTTAACCTCCACGTCCACCGGGATCTCTATGATTGGCTCGAGCCGAATGGGAATCGTGGCCGGATGAAAACCTTGTATCTTTACGTCTTTTTGCAAATCCATTTTCACGCGATCGAGCGACAGCCTGACGACCCTTTCTCCTGCTTTCTGATCGCTCAGATCGACGGTGGCCACCAGATCGCGTGGCCCAAGGTGATCGAGCTTGTCTGGACTTCCCCTGAGAACGACTTCGACGCGACCGGGGGGCTCATTGCTTATCTCCAGGCCATCGGGTCGAACGAAATTCAGTTGCACACCGGAGACGCGCAGCGTTACTGGCTGGTTCTGACCGGTTACCGCGAGCCAGAGAACAACCGTTATGGCGAGCGCGAGTAGTTTCAGACCCCAGTCCTCGAGAAACAACTTACGCAACCACCGTTCAACCGAACTTGGCGATCGCGGGATAGGCGTTGCTTCTGTCTCGTCTACGTCTTGAAAGGGCATAACTTCAGATGTCAGATGTCAGATGTCAGATCGGAAAGACCGATTCCGTGCTCAAATCTCAGACTTCAGATCTCAGAGCGTTAGCCCACCATTTAGATCGAAGCCACCTCTTCACTGTCAGCATCTGGCTCCCCGAGCTTCTCCTGCGGCTTAGCTTTCCCCCGCTTGGGCGAGAACTCCAGTGCCTGAGAGATTGCGGCTCGGAGTTTGGGTGCGTCCAACCCGCGCTTGATTTCTCCACGCTGAACAATAGAAATCAGGCCTGATTCTTCTGAAACCACCACCGCAACTGCATCAGTGTCTTCCGTGACGCCAAGTGCGGCGCGGTGCCGCGTTCCCAGATCTCGCGAAAGGCGCGGATTCAAAGTTAACGGCAGAAAACAGGAAGCCGCGGCAACGCGATGCCGGCGCACCACCACGGCGCCGTCATGAAGGGGCGACTCGGGATTGAAAATGCTGACCAGCAGGTCGTAGCTGAGTTCGGCATCCAATTTCACGCCGCCATCGATTATGTTTTTCAGTCCAATATTGCGCTCGATGACAATCAGCGCGCCTGTCTTGGTTGACGACAACGAGGTAGCAGCGAGGATCACCTCGTCGTACACGCCCTCGCCGAATTGCCCGAGGTGTCGGCGCGTAAAAGGCATGCGAAATCGATTGCCGAAGGTAATCAGCGCCTGCCGAATCTCGTTTTGGAAGAGAACAATGATGGCCACGCCGATATAGAGCAGGGCACCGCGCAAGATGAATGCAAGTGTTGCCAGGTCTTGTCTGACTGCGAGCCAGTAAAGGAGGGCAAAGACTCCGATCGCGGCGGCCATGGGAGCGGCGCGAGTTCCGCGAACGAGTTTCAAAACTGCATACACAAGCAAGAAGACAAGAATGACGTCCGCGATATTGCGCGGCTCACTAAGCCTTCCCAGGTACTCCGTGTATGGCAGTATTAACAACATCTCTTAGTTTGAAATTCTGGATTTGCGATTTGCGATTCAGAAGCAGCAATTTAGTTTCACCAAACCGTAATCGAAAAATCCCGATACCCCTCACCCGACGTGTTCCGGAACGCGCTCGACTTTGGTGCTATGACTGGCGCGCGCCGTTTCCAGAAAAATCATTTCAACTTTCGGTTCCGCTTTCCTGATTAGCGACTCGATCTCTTCATTGGTTCGCTCGATGTCATTGGTCATGAGATCGTCCCGCAGGTTGACGTGCGCGTTGATCAGGATTTGCCTCGGAGCCAGATGCATAGTTAGTAGTTCTATTACCTTCATCACATTCGGATGGCTTTCAATGGCCTGCCTGATTGCTTGCCGGCTCTTCGGACTGGCCGCCTCACCAAGCAGCAGCCCGCGCGAAGTGCGCGCCAGAATGAAGGCCACTATCGCCAGCACCACGCCAATGAGTATTGAAGCAACTCCGTCCCAGTACGCGCCATCGCCGGGACCACTATGGTGCTCGGTAAGAAGAAGTCCAACAGCGGCTATAACGATACCGAGCAGTGCCGCAGAGTCTTCAAAGATTACGGTCTTCGCTGTTGGATCTTTCGACTCGCGAAGATATGCAAAGAACGTCAGGCCATCATGATGCGCCTCTTTGGTTTCCTGGTAGATCGCCAGGGCGATTGAAGCGCCTTCCATCAAAAACGAAATACCGAGTACCCAATAGGCCCACTTCAGGTTTTCCGGAGCGCGCGGGTGACTGAGTTTTACTATGCCTTCGTAGATGGCATAGGTTGAACCAACTCCGAAAATAAAAATCGCAGCTATGAAAGACCAGAAGAAGCGCTCTTTGCCATAACCGAAGGGGTGTTTCCTGGAAGCCGGCCGCCTGTAGAATCGCAATCCGAGAAGCAGAAACACCTGATTGGTGGTGTCAGCGATCGAATGCAGGGCTTCGGCCATCATTCCCGAAGAGCCGGTGATGAGCGCTGCCCCAAGTTTCAGCACCGCGATTATTGCGTTGGCAAAGAGCGCACCCAGTACTGCCAGCATCAACGATTTCCTTCGGTTACGAAATGGATAGCTCCGCTTGGATTATCGCGAAAAAACGGCACTGTGGCAATGCCGATTAGGTGAGGTTGGGCGCGGACATTCCGGCTAAAGCCAACTGCTCATGAGATTGGGTTAGTGAGCTTTCGATTTCGGACGCCGCCTGATTCTTCCGCTTTGCAGGAAACCCACCAGCTCTCCCTTAGCATTTACGACAGCGAGCGAGCCCACGCCGTTCTCTTTCATCAGCGCTTGCGCGGAATCGAGTGTCGTAGCTGGTTCGACAAAAAGACCCGGCCCGACCGGGCGCATCACGGCCTGAACGCGCGTGCTGGCCCAGCGTTCGCGTGGGAGTGACTTCAGATCTTCAAGGGACAGGATTCCCTGGAGCCTTCCCTTTACGGCAACCGGAAAGCTTGTTTGCCGGTGAAGCGGAAGAAAGTCGTCCACTAATCGCGTGACGGTGAGCCCCGGCTCAATCGCCACTGGCGGCGACATCGCCTCAGCCACTGTGGCCAATTGGACGTCATGCGCGCCCTTAACAACCTTGGCCGCCGTGTCGAGTAAGAAGAGACCAACCAGAATCGACCACCCACCCATGAAGTAAGGCTGAGCGGGCCTCCAGTTAGGTGCGAGCAGAATGTAAATTCCGAACAGGATAAGCACGCCGCCGATCAGAACTCCGCAGATACCGGCCTGGCGTGTCGCCTCGACGATATTTCCACTGCGGCGCCAAAGAATGGCGCGCAAGACGCGGCCGCCATCCAGCGGATAACCAGGAAAGAGATTGAACAGCGCGAGGAGGAGATTTCCCGAAGCGATCAAAAAGAAGACAACGACCGTCGCTTCGTAGTTTCCCAGCGCCGCGATCTTTGCACCTACAAAAGCAAGTAGGCCAAACAAGAAACTTGACGCCGGGCCGGCAAAGGCAATGCGGAATTCAGCGCGCGGATTCTGAGGCTCGGTTTTGAGACGGGCAAGACCACCGAATGGATGAAGAACGATCTCTTCGATTTCAATTCCTTCGGCTCGTGCCATTAGGGCGTGGGCGAGTTCGTGGCCAAAGACTGAAAGGAAAAGCCCGGCCGTCGTAATCAGCCCGAGGATCCAGGCAGTTGCCAGAGCGTGCGGAGGCAACCGCACGTTGCCAACCTGGATAGCGTGGCTATGGAGATTGCTGGCGATCAACCAAACGCTCAGCGCCACGACCGCAAACCAGCGATAGTCAATGCGGACGGGAATCCCATAGACGCGTGCGATAGTCAGTTGCCGTTTGAATAGCGGGAACACACTCATAGCTGCCTCGGAAAAAAACAACAAACACAGCAAAAAACCGCCAAGACACCAAGAGCGCCAAGACGATTACAGAATGGCCTGCTGAGAAATTAGTAGCGCACGAACCGGAAGCTGTTCCGGCGTCCCGTCTTTGTTCCTTAATATCTTTTCGTCTTGGCGTTCTTTGCGTCTTGGCGGCTATTCCTGATCTTCACGAAACTAAAACGCGCCGCTGGCCTTCTGCCAATCAACTTCCCACAAGATAACCGGCTGCTCGCGATTCTTGACGGTGATGGGCTCACGCGGATGAAGTTTATAGCGGCTGCGCGCAGCCTTGGCGGTCGCGTCGCTGACCAGAATCTCACCGCCCTTCGCATTTGATTCCAGCCGCGCAGCTGTGTTTACCGAATCGCCGATTGCGGTGTATTCCGAACGGCGCTCAGAGCCGATGTAGCCCACAGTCACTTCGCCTGTGTGCAGTCCGATGCCGACGCCAACCTCTGGGAAACCTTCCTGGCCCAGTTCGATGTTGATGCCGAGCAGGCGACGTTGCATCGCCACAGCGGCATTCAGCGCATTTGAGGCATCTTCCGGCGTCGTAGTGGGCGCGCCAAAGAGTGCCATCAAGCCATCGCCCAGGTATTTATCGAGCGTCCCGCCGTGAGCGAAAATAATGTCAGTCATAGCGGAGAAATATCGGTTGAGCAGGCCGACAATTTTTTCCGGCGGCGCATGCTCGGAAATTCGCGTGAAGCCGCGAATGTCAGCAAAGAGTATGGTGATTGTCTGGTTAACTCCGCCGAGCTTAAACGACTCGGGATTCTCGAGCATCTGTTTGACTACATACTCGGGCAGGAACCGGCTGTAATTCGCGCGGGCCACTTCCTCGCGCGCCAGGCGCTCGTGGGCCCGAGCGTTCTCAACGGCGATCGCCGTTTGTGCCGCCACGGCGCTGATCAGTTCAAGGTCATCCGGCTTGAAGGCGGCGAAAGGATCCAGTCGATCGGCATAAATGGCGCCGTGGACCCGCGACTCACCCACCAGTGGCGCGCAGATAGTTGAACGAACTCCCTGAGAAACGATCGAATCAACCCCGGCAAACTCTTCGTCTGAAGCGGCGTCCTGCGAAAGCAGAGCCACTCGATCCCGCATCACTTTTCGGGTGATCGTACGGCCTATCGACAGCTTACGCGCGTGATTGTTGAGGCTTTCGTCACGAGCGCGCATGGCAATCGGGTTCAACTTCACGTCCTCAGGGTTCTCCGTACCATTTCCTTCAGCCAGGAGAGCCACAACTCGATCAGCCGGAGTGGAGCGGAAAATAACGTCCGTCGCTTTGGCAAATATCGCCTCGAGATCAAAGACCGACCCCAACGTCTTACTCATCTCATAGAGCGCGGAGAGTATGTTTGCTTTTCGTTGCAGCGCTTCCAGCACTTTGTCTCGCGCCGGGCTCGTCGCCACGGTTGGCCCACCTTCGGCCGGCTTTGAGTGCAACACGGTTTGCATCACGTCGTTGGCAGAGACGACCAGTTGCGTGTGGCCGAGAGGCTTGTCGTCGTAGCGCACGTCGGTCGTGCGTTCTTCTGCCCGTTGTTCAAACCTTAGCGTGCTGGCGCCGATGGTTATGCGATCGCCATTCTTTAACTGATACTCGTCATGCGCTTCGCCGTTAACGAAAACTTTATTGGCGCTGCGCCGGAGTTCGCCATTGATAACCGCGCCATCCACGAGCATGAACGAGCCATCGTCAACCAATCTGACATGCGCGTGATAGCGCGAAGCGCGCGGGTCATCAAGAACGACGGTATTGTCTGGAGCGCGGCCTATGGTGCAGGCGCCCTGGGGTTGAAAGCTAAATTCCCATTGGCGGCCGCTGGCGTCGGTGATCTTCAGGAGTGCCATAACGAATTAATCGGGAGTTTGGAACCAGCGAGAGTGCGTCCCGTCGAAAACAATTCGCCAGACGGCATGAGGGACGACAACCTTCAGCTATTCATCGGTCGATCCTAACATGGTTTAGCTGTGACAACTAAACACGTTTAGCGGGGACAACGAAATACATATGGCGAGTCAACCTTAACACTTTAGATGGCGACAAATGTCCGCCTTATTGAGTATCATCTAGCCTCCTCGTAAACTGGAACTGCAGGATTGCTTTTATGAGTAGCCTCCCTCGCTACGCAATCGTCTTAGCCCTCAGCTTTAGCTGCGCTGGTTCCTCATGGTCCGCGAATTCCCAAACAAAGACGTCCAAAAAGACTCCGACGAATAGTGTCTCGGGTCGCGTAACGGTTCACGGAAAGGGCGCGCCGGGAATCGCCGTTGGCATACGCAGTTCAGATTTTTCGCGGCAACCAGGGCCAACGCTCAAAGCCACGACAGATCAGGAAGGCAATTACCAAATCACAAACATTCCTTCGGGTAACTATCAGGTGGCGCCGATGGCCCCGGCGTTCGTAAATGCGGATTTGGTTGTTTCGAGGGCAAGAGGGAAGACGCTCCTGCTGGCGGAAGGTGAGGACGTTCAAGATATCGACTTTTCGCTAGTGCGCGGCGGCGTTATTACCGGCAAGGTAA